>NZ_LEKH01000006.1 GCF_001029505.1 Rubrobacter aplysinae
CGATACGGCTCTCCCCCGCCATCCACGAGAGCGTCCCGACGAACAGGCCGAGCATCAGCAGGGTAAACAGCCGGTACGCTTCCAGCTGGCCCAGGAGCGCCAGCGGCGCCGTCAACAGCACCCACAGCGGCGGGGTCAGGTTAGTAAGCCGGGCCCCGGTATCGTAGACGGGCTCACCGGAGAGCAGGGCGTAGGCGGACTCCCAGAAGGTCTCGAAGTCCGCGTGTACGTCCATCGAGCCGGTCGCGATCCTGGTTAGCGAGTCCTCGCCGTACCGGTAGTTGAGCCAGGCCACCACCACGAGAACGGCCGCCGCCAGCGCCCACACCGCCACGACACCGGCGCTCCGGTACCCCCTCAAGCCCAGGCTCCCGTGGAAGCACTCGTAAAGGCTCGCGCTGGAGGGTCATGGGCGTATAGAGTGGGCAATCCGAGCATACCCGGCATCATACAGCCCGACCGATAACGGTTCCGGGACCGGAAACGTGAGAAAAAGAACGTAAGAAAAAGAGACAAGGCCCGGCGCGGGTACCGCAGCCGGGCCGGATAGCGGAGAGGGAAGGATTTGAACCTCCGGTGCCGGGAGTACCGGCACGACGATCCCGAAGGATCGCCGCATTAGGCCACTCTGCCACGCTCTCCTCGCGGGCCTTACAGAGGCGAGAGTGTAAAGGTTAGCCGGGGCACGTTCAACGGATAAGCGGAAAATCTTCGCGGCGCGGTGCGGAGAGGGGGGGATTCGAACCCCCGGTGCCGGGGTTACCGACACAACGGTTTTCGAGACCGCCGCAATAGTCCACTCTGCCACCTCTCCGCGACGGAGTCTAAACCCTGCCCCGGGGTGGTTCAACTGCCGGTTAGATAGCGAGCCTGCTCCCGGCACAGCGTAAATAGCCCAGCGCATGATATTATTCACACAATATGAAAAAAGCGTCGCGACAGGCATTGTGGCTGATCGGGGTACCGCTGGTAGCCTTTGCAGGCGGGATAGTGGGATTTTTCCCCGTGTTCACCCTGGGACTTATGATTCCTATCTTCCTGGTCTTACCTCTGTCGCTACTGTCGGGGGCGTGGCTCGCTACGCTGTGTACCGGGTGGGTCGCCAATCTTGCTCGGTGGGGGCACAGCCGAAGCCGCCTGTTGGCCATCCTCGGCGTCTCTTTGATCGGCGGTTTCCTTGCTCTTCTACCCTACTGGGGCACGGCCTGGCTCATAAACACCCTCTACTGGCCATCCAACTCCGCTCTAATCGGGACCATCTACTACTCCCCTTACCTGGCCGGGACTATCGTCTTCGTGGCGATCACCTCTCTGGCGACGTGGAGGCTGCGCCTCCCAATGCAAGGAGGGCTAACCGGTGAACTCCGGTTAACCCTCCTGCTGCTGGTAGCCGTACCGGCGCTTATAGTCGGTACGATATTTGCTGGCTGCAACCTAACTTACTGTGGAGCTTAGGCTTTGACCCCGGAGCGGTTCAACTAGACTGGATAACGCGATTTCCACCACTACTTAGCTTTACAGTTCAGGCCAAGCTCTGTTTATCTCTTCGCAGGATGCTTCAATGGCTTTGCGCCGTCGTATGTGTGATCGAGGTGCGGTAAATATACGCTGTCCGAAAACGTCTACTACATAGCAAAGACGCCGATCACAGGGAAATTGAGAATTCGCTTCAACGAATTGCTGCAGCATAGTAGCTGCATAAGAACCGGCATTATCGGACATTGTGTAACTTTTACTCATGTGCAGTTTTACTGCTCCTGCAACAGAATCACCGGAACGTTTGTGCTTAGTAATCAACAGCTCTGGTTTAATACTTACAGAAACACTCTGTACTAATAACCTGGGGGGAGTCTGTTCGCCTTTGGTTAAGACAAGGCTGCCAAAGTCGAGCTTATCAGCCATATCGATAAAAGAAAGCAATGCCTCTGCACAAACTTTGTTTCTGTTCTCTTGCCAGTCTGTACTTGCTGTCGTATTTCGGAACTCGTCTACTTTGTCTAAAAGGTCTTCATAGTCTAGATTTCCAGAGAGGAAGTCAGCTACAAGATCCTGTGCGTCAGAATATCTGGATACGATAAAGTCTTTAGGCTTTTTCTGGTCCAGTACGATGCGGCGGCGACGAGTTGCACTGTTAGTGGCCGCGTACTCGCCCAATTTATTTACAGATATTCTAGGCTCAACTCGTTCCTTTAGCACAGTCTTTCCTCCTCTAGAAGGGTGCAAGCCCAGCCTTACTCTTACACCCTTCCGCGACTCGACGATTACAAAGCTACAATCACGCTTCTAACTAACTGCACTTTGAGTAGCCGCAGGAGAAGCAGGTGACACAGCCCTCCTGGCGGGTCAGGCCGCTGCCGCAGTCCGGGCAGGCCCCTATTACCGGCAGCTCCCGGGCCTCAGCCCCGCCGCTGCGCTGCTCGTCCTGGGTCATGTAGTGCTCTCCGATGGCCTTCGCCACGCCATCCGGCACGGAGAGGATCGCGCTCGGGCCGACCCCGGCCGGGTGCCCGTCCTGGATACCCCGGAGCTGGTGGTGGACCTCCTCGGGGCTCGCGCCGTGGGTCATGGCGAGTGAGATCATGCGCCCCAGAGCGTCGGAGAACGCGGACGCCGTGCCGCCCGGCTTGCCGATCACGACGAAGCACTCTCGGGGGCCGAACTCGTCGTCGTTCATCGTAACGTAGAGCTGGCCGTGGCCGGTCTGGAGCTTCTTGGTTACGCCGGATAGCGTGCGTGGTCTCCCGTTGCGGGCCTCGGCGAGCGAGATGTAGTTGCCCGTGTTCGCGTCGGCCGGAGCGCCCGTCGGCGGCTCCTCGGGGGCCTCGGATTTCCCGGTAGAGCCGGTGGATCCCGTCGAGAGCACCTGGGCCTCGCGCGAGCCGTCGCGGTATACGGCGATGCCCTTGCAGCCCGTACGGTACGCCTGCAGGTAGGCGTCGCCCACGTCGCCGGTGTCAGCCTCGTTCGGGAGGTTGATGGTCTTGGATATACCCATCGAGGTGTACTTCTGGAACGCGGCCTGCATCCTGACGTGCCAGTCGCTGCCGATGTCGTGGGAGGTCACCCACACGTTCTGCACGTCCTCGGGGACGCCCGGGATGTCGCGCACGCTGCCGTGCTCGGCGACCTGCTTCATCAGGTCTTCCGAGTAGAAGCCGCGCTCCTTGGCGAGCGCCACGAACTCGGGGTTCACGTCCGGCAGCTCCATGTCGGCCTGACGGCGCATGAACGCCACGGCGAAGAGCGGCTCGATGCCGCCGGAACAGCCCGCGATCATGGAGATGGTGCCGGTCGGGGCGATGGTCGTGACGGTGGCGTTGCGCACCAGGTCGCCGCGCTGCTCGTGGGTCGTGCCCTCGTAGTTCGGCATGACGCCGCGCTCGTCGGCCAGGTGACGGCTCGCCTCCCACGCCTCGTCGTCCACGAACTTCATCACCTTCTCCGCGAAGGCCAGGCCCTCCTCGGAGTCGTAGGTGATGCCGAGCTTTATCAGGGCGTCGGCGAAGCCCATCACGCCGAGCCCGATGCGGCGGTTGCCGCGGCTCATGGCGTCGATCTCGGCCAGCGGGTAGCTGTTCTGCTCGATCACGTTGTCGAGGAACCTGACCGAGGTGCGCACGGTCTCCCGCAGGCCGTCCCAGTCTATGGTGGACTCGCCGCTCGCTGCGCCCATGCTCGCGCCCGGGTTCTCGACGAACTTCACCAGGTTTATGGAGCCCAGGTTGCACGAGTCATACGGCGGCAGGTGCGCCTCGGAGCACGGGTTCGTGGACTCTATCGGGAACTGCGGCGTCGGATTGTCGTCGTTGATGCGGTCTATGAATACGACGCCGGGCTCGCCGTTGAGCCACGCGCCCTCGACTATCTCCCCGAAGAGGTCCCGGGCGTTCACCATGCTGTGGACCTCGCCGTCGCGCGGGTTGCGCAGGGCGAACTCGGAGTCTGACTCCACGGCCTCCATGAACTCGTCGGTGATGGCGACCGAGATGTTGAAGTTGTTGATCTGGTCGTTATCCCGCTTGCAGCTTATGAACTCCTCGATGTCCGGGTGATCCACCCGCAGGATGCCCATGTTCGCGCCTCTACGGGTGCCGCCCTGCTTGATCTTGTCCGTCGAGGCGTCGTATATAGCCATGAACGACACGGGCCCGCTCGACACGCCCATCGTGGACTTTACGATGTCGTTCTTGGGCCGGAGCTTGGAGAAGCCGAAGCCGGTGCCGCCGCCGGACTTGTGGATGACCGCCTGGTGCTTGAGCGTGTCGTAGATACCGTCTATTGAGTCCTCGACCGGCAAGACGAAGCACGCCGAGAGCTGCTGTAGCTCGCGCCCGGCGTTCATCAGGGTCGGCGAGTTGGGCATGAACTTGCGGCTGGTCATAAGGCGCAGGAACTGCTCCCGGGACCGCTCGTACAGCTCCTCGGCCTCCTCGCCCCGCTTGAACCTGTACTCGCCCTCGGCGATGTTCGAGGCGACGCGGAGGAACATGTCCATGGGCTCCTCCGTGGGCTCCCCGGACTCGTCCTTCTTGAGATAGCGCTTCTTGAGCACCGCGACCGCGTTATCCGAGAGCTGCATGATCTCGTCCCTCGCCTCGCTAGAGACGCCGCTGTTTCTCCCGTTGCGCTCCGTTTCCAAAGCCATCCTCCCCTTTGTCTTACGCTTGCCTTACTTACTTTACTTGTCTTACGGCCTTCGGCTTCTCCGCCGCTACCGCTTCTACTACTCTCGCTTTTACCGCTCTTGCTCCCGGCCCCTGCTACTGGCCCCCCTTACCCGCCGCCGGCTTCTCGGGGGCCGGAGCCCCGACGGCCCCTGAGAGCCGAACCAGCTCGGACTGGAACTGATCCACATCCGTGTACTGCCGGTACACCGAGGCGAACCTGAGATACGCGACCATGTCGAGCCTCCGCAGCCGCACCAGGGCCATGTCGCCCAGCCGCCGCGAGGCGACCTCGTGACGCCGGCGCTCCCGAAGCTCGGCCTCGACCTCGTCCACGATGTACTCGATCTCCTCCTCGGGCACCTGCCGCTTGGCGCAAGCCTTTACAAGACCGGCCTTGAACTTCTCCCGCTCGAAGGGCTCGCTCTCGCCGGTACGCTTCAATACCATCAACCGGAGCGGCTCACGCCGCTCGTAGGTGGTGAAACGCTCCCCGCACGAAAGACACTCCCGGCGGCGGCGCACGGCGTCCTTGTTCTCCGAAAGCCGCGAGTCTATAACCTTAGTATCCTCGAAATCGCAGTATGGACACTGCACCTTTCGACCTCCAGTGAGCCGAACGCCAGTAAACAGCCAACAAAACCAGCAAAAGCCAGCAAACTCCAACATCTGGTGCTCGGGAAAGCTAGCACACCACATGTTTGCAGAGCAACAGAGCTTTTCTCACCCTAAACATTAGCCTTACCCACCGTCTTGAGACGTCGAGGTGCATTTTTAAGGCGACTCTGCTGCGTGACCCTGCGGGCAGCGGCCCCAAAAAATCTTGCAAAAACTTTTCACGAAAGCTGTCGAAAGCGAAATTCGCAGCAAATCGTACACCTTTACCTTCAAGTACAGGCGGCAACACTGTACTACCAGTTTAACTCTAAACTTGTATGCTCGTTAGTCTTTTTCTACGGTTGAGGTTTATTAGCCTGGGGGTCCGCGAAGGGTGTTTCGGGGCTTCCGCGCCGCCAGCGGAAGAAGTCGCGGAGCAGTTTGGAGGACTCGGCTTCCAGGAGCCCGGCGGAGACGGGGAAGGTGTGGTTGAGGCGGCTGTCGGAGGGGAGGTCGTGGAGGGTACCGGCGAACCCGGCCTTGGGGTCTGGGGCGGCGTAGACCAGGCGCGAGATGCGCGCGGAGTGTGCGGCTCCGGCGCACATCGGGCATGGTTCGAGGGTTGCGTAGAGCGTACAGCCGGTAAGCCGCCAGGAGCCTACGGTTTCGGCGGCCCGGCGCAGGGCGAGGACCTCGGCGTGGGCGGTGGGATCTTTGGAGGCCTCGCGCTCGTTGCCCGCCACGGATAGTATCTCCCCCCCTCTGGCGACCACGGCTCCGATCGGGATCTCACCCCGCCCGGCGGCCTCCCGGGCGGCGTCGAGGGCCCGGCCCATGAGAGCCTGGTCCGTCTCACACGGGAGCCCGGATTCAAGGTCTGGCGACATCAACCGATAATAACAACCAGGGGCGCGGGAGACGTCCCTAGTTATGAGTCCGACGAGAGCCTGGAGGGGCCTGAGATGGATCGTGTGCGGGGAGAACGCGCTTTGGATGTTCGTGGCCTGCGGGGAGGTGTGCCGGGTGGAGTTTCTGGAGCCTAGGGGGCTGAGGTTCGAGAGCGCGATACAGAGTTTTCTGGACGGTAAATGCGCTCTCTACCAGGGAGTCAACTTCTGGAAGGCGCCCGACGGCTACCTCGAGGTACGGGTACACTCGGACCTACGGGTAGACGAGGAGCGAGGCTTGCTGGACGATCTACGCTTCGCCCGGAGCATCGCGGCGGAGATCTCCTCCGGAAGCGGGCGCTTCGCCTCCGCGGTGGAGGGCTTGCCGTGGCGGCTCATCAAGCTGGACGAGAGCGGCACCCGGGTAATCTTCCTGTACTGCCCGGAAGAGGGCAAGGTGATCTGGTCTCTAGGTTATCCCTAGAGACCGTTGCACGAAGCGCGACCTTACACTCATCCTACAATCACCGAGACAAGTCCAACCAGCATGGCTGGCCCGGGCTGGCGGCTCTCTTCCTGCGGTATACGGTCAAGCACGGTGCCTGTAGGGGCAAAAACTATAATCGCCGGCCTCGACGTGCTGAATACCGTACCGGCTGCGGCCCATTCAAATCCCGCTCATCTAGAACCCGGCCAGTCCTCCGCTCCCGGACAGACTTTCACCGCCGGGCCCAGAGGCCGTTTACTCGGAAGACCTCCGGCAAGCTATGCTCTGCTCTATTCGGCCTTCTGCCGGGCGCTCTCGACGTCCCCGTGTACCCCGGCCCACTGGCGGGCGGGCAGGCCCCAGAGCGCGATGAACCCGGCGGCTGCGGACTCGTCGAAGGTGCTGTTGGGGTCGTAGGTGGCGAGGTCCTGGCTGTAGAGCGGCTTCTCTGCGGTGCGCCCGGAGACGGTTGCGGAGCCCTTGTACAGCTTCAGGCGCACCGTGCCGGTGGCCGTCTTCTGGGTCTCGTCTATGAAGGCGTCGAGCGCGGCCTTTAGCGGGGTGAACCACAGCCCGTCGTAGGTGAGCTCGGCGTAGCGCTGCTCGACCTGGGCCTTGAAGCGCAGCACGTCCTTGGTAAGCGTCATGGACTCCAGCTCGCGGTGGGCCTGTATCAGGGCGAGGGCGGCGGGGGCCTCGTAGATCTCACGGCTCTTTATCCCGACGAGCCGGTCCTCGATCATGTCTATACGCCCGAACCCGTGCTCGCCGGCAATTACGTTGAGGGCGGGGATGAGATCCACCAGCGCCATCTCCCGGCCGTCCAGGCTCGTCGGCAGCCCTTTCTCGAAGCCGATCTCGACGTGGCGCGGCTCGTCGGGCGCATCCTCCGGCTCGGCGGTCATCTCGAACACGTCCGGGGTGGGCTCGTGATCGGGGTCCTCCAGCGGACCGGCTTCTATGGAGCGGCCAAACAGGTTCTCGTCCACGCTGTAGGGAGACTCTTTGGTCGTCGGCACCGGGATACCGTTCTCGCGGGCAAACTCCATCTCCTCCGGGCGGCTCATGCCCCACTCGCGCACCGGTGCGACGACCTTGAGGTCCGGCGCGATAGAAGCGGTGGTAACGTCGAAGCGCACCTGATCGTTGCCCTTGCCGGTCGAGCCGTGGGCGATATTTTCAGCCCCGACTTCCCGCGCCGCCTCCACGAGCTTCTTGGCGATCAGCGGCCGCCCGAGTGCGGTGAATAGCGGATACCTCCCACCGTACATCGCGTTCGCCTTTATGGCGGGCGCGACGTACTCGTCGGCGAACTCGGCCCTCGCGTCTCGCACGAAGGCGTCGGCCGCCCCTATATTCAGAGCCTTCTTCTTTACGTCCACCGCGGGCTCGCCCTGGCCGAGATCCAGATACAGCGCATACGGCTCCGCGCCGCGCTGCTCGAACCACTTCAGACACACCGAAGTGTCCAGCCCGCCCGAGTAGGCGAGCACTACCTTCTCTCCCTGCAAGTCTCTACCTCCAGATATACTAATAGTATCTAGCTAAGGTTCAGGGTTAATCTATGTTTCCGGCGGGCCGGGTCTTTGCCCGGCACACGTCGGTGAGGAGGCTGGTGACCTCCTCGGCGGCGGCGCTATCGGGAGCGGCGGCCATAACGGTGTCGAGGCCGGCTATGGTGCCGACTATCCTGAGGCCCCGGACGCGGTCGAGGACGTTTGCCACTGCTCCGGCGGTGCCGTCGCGGGTGTGGATGACGACCGTGTGCTGCGCCGGGGTGACGCGCAGGATAAAGCTCGGGAGCACCTCTATGCCGGCCATGCCGGGCTCGTGTGGCAGGGCGAGATAGCGGCTGCCGACCTTGAGGACGCCGAGCTCGGCCAGGTCGCGGCTTACGGTGGCCTGGGCGACCTCCACCCCGGCCTCCCCGAGAGCCTCGGCGACGTCCTGCTGCGTGCCGAGCTCTTTCTCCGAGATCAGGCGCAGTATAAGATCCTGGCGGGTGGTCTTGTCCATGTTGGACCTCGTGGCTCCCAAGCGTTCCTCCCTCTACGATTCTCTTTTATATCGTTTTTATACTGCCTCGACCTCTACTTCAGGTGCTCTAGCCCGAGCTCCTCGGGGTGACCGAGCGCGAGGTTCATGTTCTGCACGGCGGCCCCGGAGGCCCCCTTGAGCAGGTTATCTATGGCGGAGAAGAGTATTAGCTTGCCCGCCGTCTCGTCCACCGCCGCGGAAAGCCTCACGCGGTTGGTGCCCGTAACGTGGGCTATCTGCGGGTACTCCTCGCGGGCCTCGACGAAGGACCAGCCCGAGTAGTCGTCGGCGTACCACCCCAGGGCCTCCTCGGCGGTCGGGAGATCCAGAGGGTCCTCGGGCTCGACCGTGATCGTCTCCAGTATGCCCCGGCTTACGGGCACCAGGTGCGGCACGAAGGTGACGTCCGGCGTCTCCCCCACCCGGTCGAGCACGTTCTGTATCTCGGGCGCGTGGCGGTGGCGCGGGAAGCCGTAGGCGGAGACGTTCTCGTTTGCGCTCACGTAGTGGGTCTTTCCGGACGGCCGGGCCCCGGCCCCGCTCACCCCCGAGAGCGCGTTCACCGTTACCGACCGCACCCGCCCGTCCAGCCTCTTTACGACCGGCGCGAGCGCGAGCGTCGCGGCCGTCGGGTAGCAGCCGGGGTTTGCTATTAGCCGCGTGTTCTCCGGCGTGCCGAAGAGTTCCGGCAGGCCGTAGTGCGCCTCCTGTATAAGCCCCGGCTCGGGGTGCTCACCGTACCACTCGGCGTACAATGCGCCCGGCAGCCGGAAGTCGGCGGAGAGGTCCACGACCAGCCCGGCTCCGGCGTCCAGCAGCCGGGCTACGGTCTCGGCGCTCTCGCCGTGCGAGTACGCGACGAAAGCCACGTCGAGCCCGGCGGCCTCGACCTCCTCCGGCGCGACGAACTCCCCCTCCGCCGAAAGCTGCGGAAAGACGCCGCTTATCTTCTGCCCCGCGTTACCCCGCGAGGCGACCTCCAGGGAACCCACCTCCGGGTGCACCGAGAGCAGCCGTATAAGCTCGATCCCACCGTACCCGCTGCCGCCGTAGATGCCGACCTTCAAACCCATGCCCGCAATTACAACACCCCCGGAATAATTATTCAAGTTTTTGCATAAACCCCGTTGAACTTCCCGGAGCCGGGTGCGACAATCCCGCTGGCTTATGAATAAAGATTCAACATTTCGCATAGAGCCGCCGATGGAGGAGGCTCCGGGCGGGGCGACGGCGCCGGAGGGGTTCGCGGCGTGCGGCATCGTCTGCGGCGTGCGGGGCGAGGGGGGCCGGGATCTCGGCCTGCTCTACTCGGAGTCGCCGTGCGTGTCGGTGGGGGTGTATACGCGCAACGCCTTCGAGGGTGCGCCGCTTGCGGTAACGCGGGAGGCGGTAGAGGCCGGTGCGGTGCGGGCCGTCGTCGCGAACAGCGGCAACGCCAACGCCGCGACCGGAGCGCCGGGCGTGGAGGATGCGCGGGCCATGCAGGAGTCGGCGGCCCGGGCGCTGGGGCTCGGCGCGCGGGAGGTCGCGGTGGCTTCGACCGGGGTTATCGGGGAGCGGCTGCCGATTGAGCGTATACGGGAGAGCATCCCCGAGGTGGCCGGAGGGTTGAGCCGGGACGGGTCGTCGTTCGCCGAGGCCATACTTACCACGGACACGCGCACGAAAGAGGCCGCGGTTCGGGTGCCGCTCGGCGGCGGGTACGTTACCGTCGGCGGGACGGCGAAGGGGAGCGGCATGATCCACCCGAACATGGGCACCATGCTCGCCTTCCTGACCACCGACGCGGCGGTGGACCGCGACTGTCTGCAAGAGACTCTCGCCCGGACGGTGGACTTCTCGTTCAACCGCGTCACCGTGGACGGCGACACCTCACCGTCTGACATGGCGCTCCTGCTGGCGAACGGCGCGGCGGGCAACGAGCCGCTAAACGCCGACTCGTCCGAGTACCCGGCGTTCGTCGAGGCGGTAGAGGCGGTAACGAAACGGCTGGCGCGGGAGATCGCGCGCGACGGCGAGGGTGCCACGAAGCTGGTAGAGGCGACGGTCGAGGGGGCGCGGGATGAGGAGCAGGCCGCCGCGCTCGCGAAGGCGGTGGTCGGCAGCAGTCTGGTCAAGGCCGCCGTCGCCGGGGAGGACGCCAACTGGGGCCGGGTGCTGGTCGCCCTGGGGTACTCCGGCGCGGAGTTCGACCCGGCGGGGCTCACGCTGTACTTCGGCGGCGTGAAGGTCTTCGAGGCCGGTGAGCCCGTCGCCCACGACGAGAAGGCGGCGAACCGGGCGCTCGCCGGGGACGAGGTCGAGATCCGGGCGGTCGTCGGGAGTCGCGGGGCGTCGGCGACGGCGTGGGGCTGTGATCTCACCTACGAGTACGTCAGGATCAACGGGAGCTACAGGACTTGAGCGAGCCGGGAAAAACTCTGGACCCGGTAGTGGTAAAGGTCGGCGGCGGAGCTCTGGAGGGCGGCGCCCTGGAGGACGTGCGCGATCTGGCCGCCGGCGGGAGGCCCGTGGTGCTGGTCCACGGCGGCGGCAACCGGCTAACGCAGATGCTCGAAGCCCTGGGCGTCGAGAGCCACTTCGTCGAGGGGCTGCGCGTCACCGACGAGGCCGCGCTGGAGGTCGCGGAGATGGTCTACGCCGGGCACGTGAACAAGACGCTCGGGCGCGGGCTAAACTCTTTGGGCATCCCGGCGGTCGGCATCTCGGGGACGGACGGCCCGACCTTGCGCGTCTCCCCTGTTCCGGGGCTAGGACGGGTCGGAAAGGTACAGAAGGTGGAGGGAGCCCTGATCCAGACCCTCCTGAACGGCGGGTTCGTGCCGACCGTCGCCCCCCTGGGTCTGGGCCCGGAGGGCGCGTACAACGTGAACGCGGACTCGGCCGCCGCCGCCCTGGCGGTCGCGCTCGGAGCGGGGCATCTGTTCCTCCTGACGGACGTGGACGGGCTGCTGGCGGACGGAGAGCTGGTCTCCTCGCTCACCCCGGAGGAGTGCGAGGGGTACGTCGAGAGCGGGCTGGCCGCCGGCGGCATGGTGCCGAAGCTGCGCACGGCCTCCGAGGCGGCGCAGGGCGGGGTCGAGGCCCGGATAGTGAACGGAGAGCGACGAGGCGTGCTGCTCGACGCCCTCTCCGGCGAGAAGGCCGGGACGTTGGTATCCGGGAGGTAGGGAGTATCGGGACGCGGGAAGCATCGGGAACATGGGAAGCGTCGGAAGGAGCCCTGAAGTGGACGGAGTGAGCCAGACGGCCATACTGGAGACCTACAAGCGCATGAACGTCGCCCCGACGAGCGGGCGCGGGAGCTGGCTCTTCGACGACTCCGGCGGGCGCTACCTGGACTTTATCGGGGGGATCGCGACCAACTCCATAGGCCACGCCCACCCGGCGCTCGTCTCCGCGATAAAGGAGCAGTCCGAGAAGCTCCTGCACTGCTCGAACCTGTACGAGATGCCGCTACAGAAGGAGGTCGCGGGCCTGCTCGCCGGCCACACGAACTTCGACCGCACCTTCTTCTGCAACTCCGGCGCCGAGGCGGTCGAGGCCGCCATAAAGCTCGCCCGCAAGCACGCCCACGAGGCTCACGGCCCCGGGAAGCACGAGATCCTGACCTTCACCGGCGGCTTCCACGGCCGCACCTACGGCGGACTCTCCGCGACGGCGAAGCAGAGCATCCAGGAGGGGTTCGGTCCGCTGGTGGACGGCTTCGTCTACGCGCCGTTCGGAGACCTCGAGACCGCCCGCGAGAAGGTCGGGTCACAGACGGCGGCGATTCTGGTCGAGCCTATCCAGGGCGAGGGCGGCATCAACCCGGCCCCGGAAGGGTTTTTGGAGGGACTGCGTGAGCTCTGTGACGAGCACGGTGCGATGCTCGTCTTCGACGAGGTCCAGACCGGGGCGGGCCGCATGGGTCACCTGTACGCCTACCAGGGGATGGGCGTGGTCCCGGACGCCCTCACGAGCGCCAAGGGCCTCGGCGGCGGCGTACCCGTCGGGGCGCTGCTGGCCAGAGAGGATTTCGTCTCCATCGGCCCCGGAGATCACGGCTCGACCTTCGGCGGCAACCCGCTCGCGATGGCGGCGGTAAAGGCGGTGCTCGGCGTCGTGGCCGACGCGGACTTCCTCGCGGAGGTCCGCTTCAAGGGCAGCGTGCTGAAGCACGCCCTGGAGCGGGTCGCGGCAAAGGTGCCGGGGGCCGAGGTTCGCGGCGAGGGCCTCTTGCTTGGCCTCGATCTCGGCGATGAGTTGGCGCCGGCGGTCTTTGAGCGGTGCCTGGCCGACGGGCTACTCGTGAACCTGCTCGGCGGCGGCACCCTGCGCCTCGCCCCGCCGCTCACGGTGTCACGGTCGGAGATACGGAGCGCGCTGGATACGCTGCGGCGGGCGGTCGAGGCCGCGGGAGGCCCGTCCCGAGAGTCAACGGAGCCAGATGAACCCGATGGCTCCGCAGGATCGGCGGTGGCGTGATGCAGCGGTCCCAGACAAGCTCCACCGTGACGGCCCAGGGCAAGCCCCGCAACCCCGGCCCGCTCGCCGGGCGCGACTGTCTCACCCTCGCAGAGTTCTCTCCAGGGGAGATAGACCTGATCCTGACCGAGGCCGCGAAGCTCAAGACGCTGCGCCGCTCCAGCATCCCGTTCCAGCCCCTGCGCGGCAAGACGCTGGCGATGGTCTTCCAGAAGCCCTCCAACCGCACCCGGGTATCTTTCGAGGTCGGGATGTACAACCTCGGCGGCCACGCCCTCCACCTCTCGCCGGAGGAGATCCAGATGGGCAAGCGCGAGACCCCCTCGGACACGGGCCGCGTGCTCGCCCGATACATAGACGCCATCATGGTCCGCACCTTCGACCACTCAGAGCTAGAGGAGCTGGCGGCGGCCGCCGACGTGCCGGTAATAAACGGCCTCTCCGACGACCATCACCCCTGTCAGGGGCTAGCGGACCTGCTAACGCTGCACGAGGAGTTCGGCACCTTGGAGGGCCTGAAGGTAGCCTACCTCGGCGACGGCAACAACGTCGCCCACTCCCTGGCGATAGGCTGCGCGCTAACCGGCGCGGAGCTGACCATCGCCCACCCGGAGGGCCACGCCCCCGCGCCGGAGGTATTCGAGCTCGCCCGCAGCCTCGGAGCAGCGCCCACGCTTACTCAGGACCCCCGCGAGGCGGCCGACGGGGCCCACGCCCTCTACGCCGACGTGTGGGCCAGCATGGGCCAGGAGTCAGAGGCCGAGGACCGCAGAGAGAGGTTCGCCTCGTACCAGGTAAACGGCGAGCTCATGTCCCTCGCCTGGGAAGAGGCCATCTTCCTCCACTGTCTCCCCGCACACCGGGGCGAGGAGGTCACGGAAGAGGTGATAGACGGGCCCCGGAGCCGCGTCTTCGACCAGGCCGAGAACCGCCTCCACGCCCAGAAATCGCTGCTTTACCTTTTGCTCGGTTAGCCAAGCTAAAAAAGAGGAGCCCGGCCCTCACCCTGGACCGGGCAATACTCGGTTGGTGCGAAGCGTAGAGTAGTGCAGAGAGCTCAGGCGGCGGAGTAGATCCTGCGGGCGTACACGTCGCAGGACTCGGGCCGCAGCTCCCAGAATCCCATCACCGAGAAGTCACCCTTCTCGTCGAGCGATACGCTGTCCCCCACCTCGGGCAGCGTCTCCTCGAACCTCTGACCCAGGCGATCCCCGGTGTCCGCATCCAGGTAATGAACCGCGACCATCCTCTACTCCTCCCGAAAGACCGACTCCCGCACGAAACTACACGCGAACAATCTATCTCCGGCATTGCCATAAAACCAATCTTTTATTTTTATCGCCGGGATAGTCACATCCTATATCCAGCGGAGACTCACAGCAGAGGCCCCGGCGTAGAGCCAGGGCCTCGGGAGGATGCGATACCTGGGCTTGTAGGCTACGCTTCGACGAGCTCGGCCTGGACTATTACGCGGTCCTCGTAGTCGGGGAGGGTACAGGACTGGAGGCTCAGGATGTTACGGCCCTCCTTCGGCTGTATGACCTCGACCTGGGTAGGCTCGACGTCGAAGCTCTCGCGGAAGACCTCGTAGGTGTACTGCTTGCCGTTTGCGTCCTCGACGAAGATCTTGTCGCCCTTTTTGAGGTTGTCGAGGTCGCGGAAGGCGTGCCAGCTCGGCGTATTCTCGTAGCCGAGGGCGTGCCCGGCAAGGTACACGTTTGCCTCTTCCTGCCAGGGGTAGCCGGTGCTATCTACGTGTATGGCGGCGTGGTTCTTGAGCCCCTGCTCGGCGACGCCGTTGTTGATCGCCTGCTGAGTATAGGGGACGTTGGGGATCGTGGCGTTGTTAACGTTCTGCATCTTGGGTACGGAGACCTTGAGGGTCTTGTCCTGCGGCGCGGCCGCCTGCTCCGTGCTCTCTTTCTGCCTGGTGCTTTCCTGCTGCGTTTTCTCGCCCTTGTTCTCTTCCTCTTTTTGCGTATCTCCGCTCTGGTCCTGCCCCCCGCCGGACCCGGACTCCTCAGAGGAGCCACAGGCGGAGAGCGCGAACACCAGCGTTACGCAGGCCAGTATGAGTAGGAGGCTTCTCGGCCGCATGTGTCTAACCTTCTTTCTCACGGTACTCGTGGGTACAACGTTCTTTGAACTTGGCTTCAACGTCCGATGCGCTACCGTGCCACGATCGGGACCCGGAGCGCCTCGAACCCGGCCAGAGATTATACTAATCTCGCCCGGCTTTGGTGCCTCGGCTCACCTAAGCGAGGCCATAAAGTCGTCCCGCCGGTACAGATACTCCTGCGAGCCCGGAACCGGGTTCGGGTTGACGACCACGAGATCGAAGTTCTTCAGCACGTCGTCGAGCTCCTCCTTTTCGAGCCTGACCGCCCGCCAGCCGTCGCCCGGGATCTGGGCCCGCCACCGCTCGTAGAACTCCTCCGCCTCGCCAAGCCCCTCGAAGACGCACACCACCTCGCCCTCGTCGGCGCTGTAGGAAAGGTATCCGGGCACCTCGCCCTCCAGCCTCTCCAGCACCGCGTAACCGTTACCGTTTCCCGGCGTCTCGAACACCTTGAACCTCTCCACTCTCGAACTTCTTCCGCGTAAACTTCCGTAAGTGCAACCCGTTTATCATAACCTTGCTGGCTGTGACCGGGTTTCAGGAAGGTGGGTACCAGCCGGGCACGAGCAGAGGAGGCTCGTCGCGACGAGGCTTGCCTCAGCGGGGTCCGAGGTCACGATGTCACGGCAATTATAGTTAGCTCCTCAGACGGGGGCTTTGCACCAAAAGGCCAATTAAAGGAAGTTTTTTGGTTCAAGTTGCGAATCTGAACCAAAAACCCGCTCTGAACCAAAAGTCAATTTATGGATATAATCCGTGTATTCTCCGGTGAGGGAACATGGTATCCCCGGTGAGGGTTGAAGATAGCGGGGAGAGCAATATGGCGCGCACCGTCAATAGGGGGATGGGGACGCCTAGATTTGTCCAATTGGTCGCAACAACTTTTTGCGTCAATTTGCTAGAAAGAGTGATTCGCTGTACTTGCGAGATTCGGAAAATGGCTGGGATTCAGCGTACTCTTGGCACTCTTGCCAATTATCTTCAACCTGCTGTACGCAGCGACGTTCCCTGTGGACTTGACGCGCATGTACCTACTAGGACGCGGAGAGCTGCTGTTGCCCGCTGTTGGTTTGGCGGCTTCAACACTAGGGGACTTGGTGCTTACAGATCGGCGCTTCAGCCGCTTAAAGATAATCGCATCCCTAGCGTGCGTTGCCGTTATAGCCTGCGCTTCCTTCTACTTCGCCTCTGTATCAGGCCAGTACGAGATATCCGCAGAACCCAATACAGACGTGGTGGTCTGGATATCAATAGGCTTTTATGTATTGGCGGTAATCAGCAGTGGAAGCAGCCTGTACATATCGGAACAGGAGCGTAAAGATGACCAGTCTTGATCTCACTGTTTTCCTAATAGCTAGTGTTTGCGCGGGAGTCTCACTCGGGGCTGCTGTAGCTTCAAGGCGTCGCTATGTACGAGCAAAGAGCCAACTAGACGAATATAAGAGGCTGTCTGCCTTACGGCAATTGGAGTCTTGGCAAAAGCAGGGCATCTTAGTTATTCAAGGTGAAGCCCTGGAAACGGCTATCTATTGGGAGAAAGTTAATCCTGAGCCGCTAGAGCACCTAGTTCATGCCGTTCAAACTTTTGTAGAAAGAGAAGGTTTAGAACCTGGCACTCCGAACCCTCTAGTTCTCGCAGGAGCGGAGCAAGGGACAGCTAATAACAAACTAGACAAGGATGAAAAGCCAAGACAGATAGAGCTAAGAGCGGCATTTGGATAATCTACTGGCGATTCTAAAGTTTAGAAAGCTGCCTCTATGCCGAGTTCGTGAGTCGCCAGTATCAGGACGCAGATGTTATGACAGAGGACCTTGGCTAGAACCTCGTTGACCTGAGCCGTATCGCTCTTACCTTTTACCGAGGCTCCGAACTTGCGCTTTATCATGCTGAACGTGGATTCGACGTTGCTCCGGCGGTGGTAGTGATCCATGAAGCCTTCTCTGTTGAACATGAAGTAGTGGTACATCTTCGCCCACGTCGAATCGTCTTCGGGAACCACGGTATTTGACTTGAAGGGGATGAACGGCGTAGCTCCGAAGCCGTTCACGAGATCCATGTTCTGCTTGCCGAGGTAGGCTTTGTCTGCCGAGACTTCCCGAAGCTGGAAATTTTCGGCGGTCTGCTTTACCAGCGGCTTGAAGAAGTAGGAGTCGTGGTGTGTCCAGCCCGAAATATCCATCCCGGTAACTATGTTGGTCCGAACGCCGCAGATAAGGTGAGCCTTGAACCACTCCCGACCCTGATCCTTCTTTCCGTACTTCTTCTCGTGCCAGCGGGCAAAAGTGCTGGTGGAGAATCCCGAAGCGTCTACGGCGAAATCAGTCTCTACAGACTTCAAAGGCAAGCTACTCAGAGACACTAGTTCTTTCAGCACGTTAGTGAGGGCGGGATCTGCAAGATACCGATTTACAGAGTTGAAGTGGGCGGCTTTGTCAATTAAACCGTCAGCGTAAGCCTCTTGCAGATCAGAGGTAAAACGCCTTGCCGAGAAACCGACATAAACCTTGTAGACGCTAGCAAACACCATATCCGCAAGCGGAAGTCGCGGTCTACCCTTAGTCTGCTCGGGCTGCTCAATGCCACTACAGAGATCGGCAAGTAGCTCTGTGAAACGCACCTTTTCCTCTACTTGAGCGGCGTTGTAGGCGGTCCAAGAGCGGGATTTGCTTCCCTCTATCATGCAGTAATTATACTTGACCGCTCAAGCATATACACCAGTAGAATCCGGCTTTTGCAGGATAAATTCTGCTACAGAACTAGGGTATAATCCAGCTAGAGTAATAGTGGGGGCGACGGGAATCGAACCCGCATCACGCGAATTGGAGAGTCCGGCGTTTTGCCGTTAAACTACGCCCCCATTGTTACTCTCATCTCAAAAGGGGCTGTGTTGGCGACCTACATCTTGTTTCGGGTATCTGAAATTGGTATACTCGCACGTAAGCTCCTGGTTTTTGGGCAAATTTCCGGGGCTTTTATCAGGGGTCAGGGGTGTTAGAGCACTCCTGACCTCAGTTTTTAGAAATTCAGCGCATTGTTCTCCCCAACGTTCGGTCTTTCGTTGCTCGTTTTAATCGAAGTTTCTCCACCTGCCAGCTTAGGCAAAAATTCTGTATGCCCCGCCTCTGTTCTGCGGAACTTGTTCGGCTCGCCACCTCTGGCTTCCTCTACCAGTTCTAGCTTGCCTTGTTTGTGGAGTTCAGTTAGACGATTGGCAATAGCGGATCGGATGCTAGGCAACTTAGCTTCGGGATAGTCTCGCACGACTCGCTCTCTGACTACCGTCTGACTGATGATCTCCACGCTAGGGTCGGCAAGCGTGCTATCAACGTAACCCCATACAACCTTCTGAGGCACGGTTTGCCCCTTCTTGGTTTCAGTGCGCTTTGCAGAGCCATTAGCTGCGGCCCTTGAGTCCTCTTGTGATATGCCGGATATTGCGTGTTCACTTGGAGAAACCGCGTTGATTTCTTCCGAGTCGCCAAACTTCTCTATCCACCACGCGCGGAATTTTTCAATCTTCTCGTCACGCCGTGCTGCCGCTTGCCTTACCTCCTCATCATATTCGGAGTGGATACCGCTTACGGCATACCTGAAGAACTCGGAATTTGGTTTGGCGTCCACAGTAGGGCCAATATACCCTCTACACGGGTTGGCGTCAATGTCGCTTTGTCGTTTTGGCGTCAATGTCAGCTTGTGATTTGGTGAGAGCGCACATGAAAAACAACCTAGATGCGCTTAATAAGCCGCGCTAAACCTCGTAGTCAAGCTAAATTGTCGTGCTTGCGCCGTACACTTTACGCCTTCTCCTATCGGCGCTAAAAGTGTGTCAAAGATATTGTCTTGCCGTGCTTAATCGCTCAGGCTAGAATTGTCGTATGACCGAAAAGAATAAAGCCGCTCAAGAACTCGGTAGACTCGGCGGCAAGAAGGGCGGCAAGGCCCGCGCCGAGAAGCTATCTCCTGAACGCCGAAAAGAGATCGCCCGTGAAGCTGCTAAGAAGAGATGGGCTAAAAAGCGAGAGGAAGAAGCTCCTTAACGGTCAGTAATGCTAAAGTTCCTCTCTAAGTACAAGCTAGTATTCGCTATTGGAGCACTTACAGGGCTATCTCAATTAACGGGGCTGCTTCCCAATGTGCTGGGCTGACTAACGTATGCACTGTTGGTTTGCTCCGTGCTTCTAGCGGCGTACATAAAGTATACGGAGGTCGAGCCGGACCTCCGCTTTGAGGAGAAGAGGACGTTCTTTTTGGATAGCGTTTGCCTAAACGCTATGGAGCGACTCAGAGAGTTCGATGAGACTGCTCGCCTCAATATAATGGAAGTTGAAGGAATTGGCACTGAAATCTCTAAATCTTTGAACATCATCTATGATCTATTCGTTGAGCCGAGTCACCCGGACAAGATGATGCCCATGGGCTATACGCAGGGTGTTTGCGGTGATGCTGTCCGGAAAGGAGACCTATGTTACGCAGAAATCTCGGACCCTGAGCGACCGACCTTTGGATTGGACGCCGAGCAGCTAAAGAAGACCGAACATGTCACTTTCGTGATCAGTGTGCCGATAAGAAGAGCGGTGAAAGGCCCTGGTGGGAAGACGAATCTGACGGATGAAATAATCGGTGTGGTAAACATCGACAGCGGTAAGCCTAATCCTGAGAGCTTCTACAAGGACACGATCATTGAAGGCGAATCCCTGCTCCAAAGACAGTTTACAGCCCTGCGGGAGATTAGCGAGTATTGTTCTCGACTCTTGTGTTAAGGAGGCACTTGATGGAGGTGAGCCGCAGAGTATAATCATAATTTATAGTGGCGCGAGTAGCTCTGTACCTGTAGACTCCAAGACTACCTAGCGTGAGAGGAGTCAAGCGTGGGTTCGGGCAGGAGGTCGGTAGGTACGGTGAAAGAAAACCAGAACATCGTGGTAGTCAAGGGGGCCGCTCCAAAGAGTGGAACCGAACTTACCAGGGAAAGGATGTCGGAGAACCTACGTTCTCTAAACTCTAGCTGGACGAAAGAGAGCGATAAGGAGCGCACAGACTCGTAGACAGCAACAAACTCGCAGACAGCAATTCATAGTGAAAAAAGGCTCTCGGTTAACCGAGAGCCTTTTTGTCGATTGCGTTTACTTTTGCAAGTGGCCTTTTAATCTACAAGGCCAGACCGATCATCACTCTACAAGCATCAGACTTTTAGTTCAACTTTCCACTTTTTGGTTCAGAATGGCTTTTAGGTGCAAAGCCTCAGACGGGCTTGAAGAGTCCCAATATATGTGTAAACTGCACATAGTCCTGTTTTCGTGATCCTTTCACGGCATCCGGGGCTCTCCCTCGGGCTCCGTGGGGAGTATAAATAAGAGGTTTTTCTGGAGGGGGAGCCTCTTGCGAGCCGGGCGCGCGGGGCGTGTCCGGCTCTTTTCGTTCGTGCCGGGAGACTAGACCGGTTTCGTGGCCGAGATGCCGTACATCAGCGGCACGCGCGGCGCATTCTCGGGTGGGACCATGCGGCGCCCGGGCAGCTCGCGCATGCCATGGAACTGGCGCTCGCCGTTTGCGTACGGGTACTCCTGGAGGGTTTGCAGGATCATGCCGGAGCCGGCCAGGGCGGTGACGACATCGCCGAGGCCCCAGCGGAAGAGATGGCACGGCTCCGGGTTCTCGAAGTGCCGCACGCCCGGCTCGTGTCCTGCCGGGGTCAGGCCGCCGTCCGAGTCTCCGACGTAGTCTCCGACCCCTTCATCGGCTTCGAGAGGCTCGCCGCCGGAGTAGTAGTCGTTGGCCAGCCGCCAGTCGGCGTCGAGCATCATCGCCGCCGGGTGGAAGTCCACCAGCGCGAAGCGTCCACCGGGGGCGAGCCTGCGGTGGAGGCCCGCAGCCCAGCGATCGAGGCCGGAGAGCCAGCATATGACGCCGTATGAGGCGTAGACGAGGTCGAAGTCCGGCTCTCCCGTTCGTTCGAGCCAGTCGTAGAGGTCCGAGCGCACGAAGTCGGCCAGTATGCCGGTCTCCTCGGAGAGGCGTCTCGCACTCTGCACGGCCTGTTCGCTGATGTCCACCCCGGTTGTCTCAGCCCCGAGCCGGGCCAGGCTCAGGGTGTCGCCGCCGGTGTTGCACATGAGGTGGGCCAGGCGCTTTCCGGCCACGCTTTCGGCCCCGCCGAGCAGGCTCAGGTCCTCCGGGAACAGGGTGGATCCTCCCCGCCGCAGGAATCCCGCGAGGTCTCCGCGATGGCTCTCGTGCGCCGGGACCACCGCCTCCCAGGAGCGGCGGTTCTGCTCCCGAAGCTCCCGGAGCTCCCGGAGCCTCCGGCCGTCGTCCGCGCTCAACTCCGCGGCCTCTCCGCCACGGCGGCCTCCAGGGCGGCCAGGAAGCCGTCTACCGTATCATCCCATGCGGGTAGCTCCGCGGACCGGCGATGGGCATTCTCCGAGAGTCTCCGGCGCAGGGATGGGGTCGTGATCAGGTCCAGAAGCCTTTCCGCGAGCCCGGCCTCGTCTCCGGGCTCGACGAGCAGGGCGGCGTCGCCGACCACCTCGGGCACGGGCCCGGCGGCCGGGGCGATCACGGGCAGGCCGTACGAGAGCGCCTCCGCGTAGACCATGCCGTAGCCCTCGTAGAGCGAGGGCAGCGCAAAGACCGAGGCCCCGGAGTAGGCACGGCGCAGCTCATCCTCCCCGACCGGACCGCGCACGACTATGTCCTCCGAGCCGGATACGGCCTCGCGCACCCGGGCGGCGTACGCTGGGTCGGCGGCGGTCTCGCCTACGAGCTCGAGGATCGCCCCGTGACCGGGGGGCAGCGAGCGCCAGGCCCGCACGAGGCCGAGTACGTTCTTGCGTGGGATCCACTGCGCCACACATAGGACGCGCAGCACCCGCAGCGGAGACTCTCCGGGTCCATCGGCCCCATCCGGCGCGGCATCGCCGGTGGGCCGCTCAAGGCCGGGCGGGACGACGTGGATGCGCTCCGGGGAAACGTGACGCTCCCGGAGTATCGAGAGGCCGTGGCGGCTGACGCAGACCACGCGGTCGGCGCGCAACAGCGGCTCCTCCAGGGGACGCTCCGCCTCCCCGGAGCCCGCGACGCCAGCGGAGCTCGGTAGCTCGTGTACCATAGCCACCACGGGCGTTGTCTCGCGCCAGCGATCCAGGTGGGCGGCGCACACGACGCGGGCGAGGGCGTCGACCGAGATCACGTCGAACTCTTGCGGCGCGAGCCGTTCTCCGAGGGAGTGAGAGGCGGCACGCTGCTCCCCCACCCCCTCGGCGGAGGCCACGATCTCCTCCACCTCGACGCCGCGCCCGCGCAGCCCGGATAGCAGCCGGGCGTTGTAGCGGTGGCCGCCGGCCTTGCGGGTGGTGTCGCCGACGGTAACGAAGGCGAGGCGCATGTGAGCTAGATCTCATCCTCGCGGGCGGCGTACACCTGCCCGGACTCCCAGACGCGGACGATAAGCGACGAGAGGCCGTTCCCGGAAAGGTCCGGCGTGAGCCGCTCCCAGCAGTAGTCCGCGACCCTCTCGGCGGTGGTGTTCCCCTCCGAGAGACCTTCGACCTCGTCCAGGTCGCGCATGTGCAGCCCGGAGGCCAGCCCTTCCACCGCCTCGCGCAACAGGCCGACGTCGTAGAGGGTGCCGTCGGCGGCGAGACGTTCGCCCTGCACGAGGGCCTCCAGCCGGTAGGTGTGACCGTGCAGCCGCGAGGCCGGGCCGAAGTCTCCCCGCAGCCGGTGCGCCGCCTCGAACTGCGAGGCCACGTAGATCTCGTACATACTCCTCCTCTGAGGCTAGTCTTCCGTCGCGCTGGTTTTGCCGCTCCTCTGGCGGGAGATCTCGGCCCGCATATCCGCGGGCTTCCAGCCGGGCGGCTTCATCTGCTTGCCGTCCTCCCGGCGCGGCCCCTGTACCTTGTGCATGTTGGCGCGGTGCAACTCGCGGAACACGCCGTCCGGGTCCACCCCACAGGCCAGTAGCGTACCGTAGGTGACGTAGAGCAGGTCGGCCAGCTCGTGTACCAGGTGCGCCAGCGCCCGCTCCCCGGACTCCCCGCTCTCCTCCGGCTCCGGCTGGCCGGATTGCAGCCGGGAGAGAGCCTCCAGGACCTCTTCGTACTCCTCCGAGATCAGACGTTCCCGCAACCTCAATACCTCATCCCGGGGTACGGACGGCGCGGCGGGGTCCACCGTGCCCGAGGCCCGGTGAAACTCGCTCACGAGCCCCGCGTTGCTAGGCAAGACTGCTCCTTATCATTCCCCTCACTGCTCCCCCTCGTAGGTCAACAGGACCTGGGCAAGACCGGCAGGGCGGTCCTCTATGAGACGGTACGCGTCCGGGGCACGCTCGAACGGCACCCGGTGCGAGACGAGCGCCCCCAGTCGCAAGCGCGGGTCTTCGAGAAACTCGACCACGGTTCTGGTACGCCGGGCGTGGTCCCAGCGGGGAGAGAGCGCGGGGTTCAGCATCCCCACCTGCGACGAGCGCAGCGTGACCCGGCCCCGGTGGAAGTTCTGCCCGAGGGAGAGGTCTACCGGCTTCGTACCGTACCAGGAGGCGACGACCACGGTACCCTCCACCGCGACCGCCTCGACGGCATCCTGCAGCGCCTCCCCCGCCCCGCTGGCCTCGACGGCCACGTCCGCCCCGCGTCCGCCGGTGGCCGCCAGCACCTCCTCGACCAGCCCCTCACCCGGCGTGAGCGCCCCGTCCGCGCCGAGGGCGAGCGCCAGCCTGCGCCGGCTCTCAAGCGGGTCCACCGTAAGCACCGCCCCCGCGCCGGCGAGCCTCAGTAGCTGGGCCACGAGCAGCCCGACCACGCCCTGCCCGAACACCAGCGCCGTCTCGCCGAGCTTTAGCGGCGAGTCGTGGACGATGTTCACCGCCGTCTCCAGGTTAGCGGCGAAAACCCCGATCGAAGGGTCTATGCCGGTCGGCAGCGGCACCACGTACGAGGCGGGCACGGTAAGCCGGCTCTGGTGCGGATGATGGACGAAGACCGGGTCCCCGACAGCCATGCCCTCAACCTTCTCGCCAAGCTCCTCGATACGCCCGGAGAGGGCATAGCCGTACTTTATCGGGAAGCCGAAGCTACCCTCCAGGGTCGGGAGATCCAAAGCCGCATCCGCGGGAGCCTCGCCCCGGTATACGAGCATCTCCGTGCCGCCGCTCGGCGCGGAGGCCGCCGCCCGCACCCGGACCTCCGCCTCCCCGGGCGCGGGCACCGTCTCGTTACGCAACTCCGCCCTCCGGGGTGCCGTAAACCACAATGACCGGGCCTCCACCGCCTCTACCGCCTCAGACACCCCGGGCGTCCTCCCGGCTCGCGTCGCGGGGACCGTTCTCGTGGCCGCCGGGCCCCGTCTCCGGGTACACGAGACGGCCGTCCAGGAGGAGATCCACACCGCACCGCGTGACCGCGACGTCGGCGAGCTCCAGAGAATGGTCGAGGCTGCGGACGCCCAGCTCCCCGACGGCCTCGATGCCGGAGCCCAGGATCTTTGGCGCCACGCACACCACCAGCCGGTCGGCCAGCCGCTCGGCGAGGAGGCAGGTGATGATCTCGGCCCCGCCCTCGACCATCACCGAGCCCACGCCCCGGCGGCCGAGCTCCGCCAGAAGCGCCGACAGCTCGATGCGCCCGGAGCGATCCTCCGCGACCTCGACGACCTCCGCCCCGAGATCCCGCACCCGCCTCCGGCGCTCCTCCGGGGCCTTTCCGGTAACGGCGAGCAGCGTGCCGGGGGCAGCCTCCCCGGAGAGCACGGCGGCGTCTGGCGGGATGCGGAGGCCGCTATCCACCACCACCCGCAGGGGGTCGGCGCCGGCGGCGTGCCGCACGGTAAGCTTCGGGTCGTCGCGGCAGGCCGTCCCGGCCCCGACGAGTATGGCGTCGTGGGCCGCCCGCAGCTCGTGGGTAAAACGGAGCGACTCACCGGCGCTGATCCACTGCGAGCTCCCCCCGGCGGTCGCGAGCCGTCCGTCGAGCGTCTGCGCGTAGCTCACCGTAACCCGCGGCCGGAATGGCCAGGGCTTATGGGACTGCGGGCTCAGCTCCTCCCGCACGCCCCCGGGATCCTCTTCTCTAAATCCTCTAAACTCTTCCCAACTCAAGACCCGAGAATCCTAGCACGGGCGTCTCTGCGGGATCACCGTTAGAGATCACATAGAATTACGGAGCGTTACACGGACCTTCGTGTGGCCTTCACCTGGATTCCTCGCGGGCCCGCGTGGCGCCCGGGCTTCCGGGGATGTCATACTCCGGGCATGGACGACGATCGGATTCTTCTCGAAGGCATGGTGTTCCACGGCTACCACGGCACCCTGGACGCCGAGCGCGAGCTGGGCCAGCGCTTCGTGGTGGACCTCGCGCTATACCTGGACCTCGGCCCCGCGGGCCGGTCGGACGACCTCGCGCTCACGGTCGACTACGGCGAGGCCCACCGCCGTGCGCGGGAGATAGTCGAAGGCGAGCCCGTGGACCTTACCGAGACCGTGGCAGAGCGTATAGCGGCGGCGCTGCTCGCGGACCACCCGACGGTCGGGGCGGTCCGGGTCAAGGTCGCGAAGCCCCAGGTCAGGCTGAGAGGCACGGTGCTCGCGGGCTCGGCGGTCGAGATACTGCGCCGCCGGTAGTAGAACCCAAAGAGCACAGGCAAAGGGAATACAGGAACGCGGTGTACGGGCCCCAGCTCCTGCGGGCGTGCCGGTCTCGCCTCTAACGCTTAGCAGGACGTAAGCGAAGCCACGGGCGCAGCCCCGGGAATGTTCTATAGCTACCTGGCCACCGTGTCAGAGGATTACAGAAGTTCACAAGACGCCGGAGCCGAAACTGGACAGAGCCCCGAAGACCACCACAGAACAGCCGCCCGTCCCCAGCGGGGAGCCGGGGCAGATCGAGACGCTCACCCGGGTCTGCGCCGACGATCTTACTGAGGCCCTCGGCCTGTACCGGAGATGGACCGGCGCCTCCGGCAGAGAGAATGGCCCACGCCGGGCTTACCGGAGTCTCCTCACCCGAGCCGTCGGGCTCTTGTTGCGGTTTCCGGCCGCGCGTCTGGCCCGGCAGGTAGCATTCTACGACGGCGTCGTGGGCGAAAGTGGTCTCGGGGCTGGCGGCGGGTGGGCCACGGAGCGCCTCTGCCGCGGCCTGTCCATCCGGGGAGCGGAGGGCATCCCGGAAGAGGGTCCGGTCCTGGTGGTATCCAATCATCCCGGACTCGCGGACTCGCTCTCACTGTTCGTGGCCCTGGCCCGGAGCGGGCGCGGGGAGGACCTGCGAGTGGTGGTCGAGGAGCGGGAGTTTTTGCGGGCGCTCCCGAACACTTCGCAGTACCTGATCCCGGCAAGCGACCCCGGCGGCCGTCCGGCCGGTGTCGGGAGCCTCAGGGCGGCCTCCCGGCACCTGGGCTCCGGCGGCGCGTTGCTGGTCTTCCCCAAGGGCCGCATAGAGCCGGACCCGGCGAGCATGCCGGGGGCGGAGGACTCACTCGGAGACTGGGGCCCGAGCCTGGACCTGTTTGCCAGGCTGGCGCCGGAGGCGCCGGTGATCCCCGCCATCGTGAGCGGTGTGATCTCACCGGCGGCGCTGGCGAGCCCCGTAACCCGGCTCCGCCGCCGCCCGGAAGATAGCCGCTGGCTCGCCGCCTCGCTGCAGATGCTCGTGCCGGCCCTCCGTGACGTACACACCGAAGTCAGCTTCGGTCGCCCCGTATACAGGGGTAACGACAAGAGCGTGGCCGGGGTACGCGAGGAAATCCTGAGCCAGGCGCGGCGGATGATCCGGTCGGCCAGAGCGTCCTGCTAAAGACAGAGTGATATTGAGTATCGTCGCGGGTGAGGACGGATAACCCCCCGCCTGATACGCGCCCGACGCACAGATTCCGAGGATTTTTTCCAGCTTTCCTCTACCGTTTCTCTAACGTTCTCCGTCGCTCAACGGACTACCGGCGCATCTTTTAGCCTTTTTTCACGTTTTTCCGGGACTTTGGTATCTCTGTGCGGTAAAGTTTTGCTGTGCGGCACCGAGGATAAGCTGTATTCGCAGGCATATTACGTCCAGGGAGGTGATCCGGCATGTCCGGCAAGAGGGTATCGTTGAAGAAGAGCGTGGACGAGATACGTCGGTGGGCCGCCGAGGGCAAGGACGACGAGTGGATCGCCCGCGCCGTGGGCAGCACCGCCTCGTCCGTGCAGTCGTTCCGTTCCCGCAACGGCATCCCCCACTACAAGCGCTCGACCGAGGCCACCTTCGCCTCGCTGGGCCTGAGCACCGGCTCCGAGACCTACGAAGGCGTGCTGGAGGAGCGCGACGGGCGCTACGCCGTCTGGTTCGACCCGAGCGTCTCCGAGAGCGCCCCGTATCTCGCGGGCTGGGAGGGCCTGGAGGGCGTCGAGGTCCGTGTGAGCCCCGACAGGATCGTGCTGCTCCGCCGCGAGGAGCGCGGCCCGGAGCCCGGCGAGGAGGGCCAGAGGCTGCATGAGTCAGAGGCCGCCGCCGAAACCGGGACGATGGCGCTCAGTTAGGCTCGGGTAGACAGCGCTCCCGTTAACCCCGCTCCGGCTTCCGGGGACAATGCCCCGGCGGCGTCTGACCTGACTACGCCGCCGGGGTCTCCCAGCACGGAGTCTTCGTAAGGTTTTCGCTTGTTTTTGTGCGCTTTGTTCACGGTGATCTCCAGGGCGCATCCGGCATAATATCCGGGTCAGCGTACGAGAGGAGATCCCATCACTACCGCCAGAGCCGGATATGGAATGCCGTTGACCGTCGCCGTGATCCTGCTCGCCCTGGGCACGGCCATAACCCACCTGTATCTGGGTCTGCAGCTAACCGGCTTCGGCGGCTACGGGCTCGGAGTCCTCTTCATCCTCAACGGCCTGGGCTACATCGGGCTCACGGCGCTACTCTACCTGCCGGTGCGGTCGTTGGACCCCTATCGCGGCGCTATCCGCTATGCCCTGATCCTCTTCGCCGCACTAACGATAGCCCTCTGGATACTATTTGGCACCAAGGACAGCCTCGGCTACCTGAACAAGCTGAACGAGCTTCTCCTAATAGCCGCGCTGGTGGTCGAAGGCCGCCTGAGGCGTAACTAGGCGGAGCTAGCCCTCCGGCCTCCAGACGGCCGGCTCTCTCGGGAGCCGGTCCGGGTCGAAACGCGGGATGAGATCCTCCGCCGTCAGGCTCTCGCCGGGCTCCGCGAGCCCCAGAGAGAGCGCCATCCAGCCGAGCACGCCCTCCGGCCTCTCGCCGGCTCTCAGGCGGTCGGAGAGCGTAATGCCGCCGTGACGTTCGCCGTGGCGCTTGGCCAGACGCTCCCCGTCCGGGCCGAGCACGAGCGGGACGTGGGCGTAGCCCGGCTCGGACAGGCCGAGCATCCGGTGCAGTATTAGCTGGCGCGGCGTGGAGTCGGCGAGGTCGTCGCCGCGCACCACCTCGCGTATGCCCTGCTCGGCGTCGTCCACGACCACGGTTAGCTGGTAGGCCGGCGAGCCGTCGTTCCGCCGCACCACGAAGTCGTCCGAGCCGCCTTCCCGATACCCGAGAATCCGGTCCTCGAAGGAGGCCGTAAGTCCCTCGGCCCGCACCCGCAGGGAAGGCTTGCGTCCGGCGGCTTCGAGACCGGCCCGCTCGCGGGAGGTGAGGCGGCGGCAGGTGCCGGGATAGCTCATGGAGATAGGGCCGTGGGGCGCGGAGACGGCCTTCCGGATCTCCCGCCGCGTGCAGTAGCAGGGGTAGAGCATACCGGCCTCGTCCAGGTGCGAGATGGCCTCCTCGTAGAGATCCAGCCGCTCGGTCTGGCGCACCACGGGGCCGTCCCAGTCGAGGCCGAGGCAGCGCAAATCCGCCAGCTGCTCCTCCTCGATGCCCTCCCGGAAGCGGTCCCGGTCCATGTCCTCCATCCTGACCACGAATCGCGCCCCGGAAGTTCCGACAGGCTCCGCCGAGCGGGCGAAGAGCCAGGCCAGGAGGGCCGTTCTCAGGTTGCCCAGGTGTAGAGAGCCGGTCGGACTCGGGGCGAAGCGTCCGTCTCGCACTCTGTCTCGTGCTGTATCGGGCACGGCGGCGCTCAAAACTTCAGGAGCTTCAGGAGCGGTAGACGCCGATACCGTGTCCCAGGGCCTCCTCGGCCTGACCGAGCCAGTACCGGCTCTCGAACAGGGCGAACGGCGTGCCGCGCAGGTCGCGGGCCACCTCCACACCCCGGCGGCCGTCGAGGGCTTCGGCCTGCTCCTCGTCTATGAGGCGGCAGGCGGCGAAGGGCGAGGAGCGGGTGGAGAGCGGCGCGCCGAACTCGTGCTCCATGCGGTGCTCGGCTACCTGGAATTGTAGCGGCCCGACGGCGGCGAGCACCGGCTCCTGGCCGCCGTCGTGGGTGCGGGAGAGGATCTTGATCGCCCCCTCCTCGGCGAGCTGTTTGAGGCCGTTTCGGAACTGCTTGTACTTTGCCGAGTCCTTGTTGCGCGCTATGAGGAAGTGCTCTGGCTCGAACTCCGGAATGGCCGGAAAGCTCACGGGGGGGCCGGCGTACACGGTATCCCCGACTCCGAGACCGGCGGCGTTCACGAGACCCACGATGTCGCCGGGCACGGCCTCCTCGACCGTGGAGCGTTCCTCGGCGAAGAGCTGCTGGGCGTGGCGGGTCGAGACCGGCTTGCCGGTCGGGGCGTGGGTCAGGGACTCGCCGCGCTGGAAGCGTCCCGAATGGACCCGCACGAAGGCGACCCGGTCGCGGTGCCGGGGATCCATGTTCGCCTGCACCTTGAACACCTGGCCCGAGAACGGGTCTCCCAGCTCCCTCGGCTGTCCCTCCGCGTCGCCCCGGGGGCCGGGGGCCGGAGCGAGGGTCGTGATCTCCTCCAGTAGCAGCCTCACGCCGAAGTTCGAGAGCGCGCTGCCGAAGAAGACCGGGGTAAGCTCACCGGCGAGGAACCGCTCGCGCGCGCTCCCGCCGTCGTCCACCTCGCGGGGCGCGCCCACCTCGTCGAGCAGCGACAGCTCCTCGAGGGCGGCTTCGTAAAACTCACCGCCGCCCAGCTGCTCCCGGGCCTCTTGCGATGATAGCTCCTCCTCACCGGCCTCCGTGGAGCCCTGCCCGGCGCGGTCGTAGCGGTGGAGGCTGCCGGAGCGGCGGTCTATGACGCCGGTAAAGTCCTGTCCGTTGCCCACGGGCCAGGTAACGGGCGCGGTTGCCAGGCCGAGAGTCTGCTCGATCTGGTCCGTAAGCTCCAGAGGCTCCATCGAGGGCCGGTCCAGCTTGTTCACGAAGGTGATGATCGGGAGCCCCCGCATCCGGCACACCTCGAAGAGCTTGAGGGTCTGCGGCTCAAGGCCCTTTGCCGCGTCCAGCACCATCAGCGCGCAGTCGGCGGCGTACAGAGTACGGTAGGTGTCCTCGCTGAAGTCCTTGTGGCCCGGAGTGTCGAGCAGGTTCATCCGGTACCCGTCGTAGGAGAGACCGAGCACGGTGGAGGTTATGGAGATGCCGCGCTGCTTCTCCAGCTCCATCCAGTCCGAGCGGGCGGCGGCCTGCTTGCGGCTCTTTACGGCCCCGGCCATGTTTATGGCGCCGGAGTACAGGAGGAACTTCTCGGTCAGCGTGGTCTTGCCCGCGTCCGGGTGCGAGATAATGGCGAACGTCCGCCGAGAGCCCGCGTGTGTCCCGGCTCCACTACTTGCAGCCGCATTCGTCTGTTCCACCAACGTACCTCGCCAGCCTCTCGTAGCTTTGTGTGATGTTCCGTATTTCTCGTGCGCGTGATCCACCGGAGCCGGTGACCTTTATTCGGCGGAGAGACGTGGCCTCCCGAGCCGCTACGTGAGTGTAACGCCACCTGACGCACATTTGTAGCGGCTTTGTACCGGAGCCCACGGGATAATACGGCCTACCGGCAAGTCGTTAGTCGCGGGGGTCAGCCCAGGCTCTTGCAGAGCAGTATGCGGTCCTCTCCCGGCCCATGGTAATGGCGGAGCACGGGCACCCCGCCCGGCTCGCCGTCCCCTTCCGCCTCGAATCCCAGGCTGTGGTGGAAGGAGATCGAGCCCGCGTTGCCCGGGGTAGTGGCGCAGCGGACCACGGTGCAGCCACGTCCGCGAGCCTCCTCGAAGAACGCCTCGTACAGCCAGCGGGCGAGCCCCCGCTGGCGACGTCCGGGATGAACCCCGACGAGGTGTATGTGCCCTTCTCCGGGGTTTGCCGGCGAGACGAAGCCGACCAGGAACCCCGCCACCTCTCCCCCGTCCTCCAGCACGAAGCTGGTGTCGCGGAAGTGCCGGAAAAACAGCGGTAGCGCCAGGTGCGAGAGGTCGCAGCCTCCCCACCAGCGGCCGAGCGCGGCCTTTACCGGCTCGACGTCCGGCTCCCCGAGGTTGCGTAGCCGCGGGGGCATTAGCTACCCGGTCTCTCCGCACCGCCATCTCCACGGTTACGCATGCTCCGTCCGGTGCCCCACTCTCCCGCTCGCCTCACCTCCATCAATCGTACCGTGTGCCGGGCTCGGGAGCATACCCGGTCTCCGGGACGCCTATGACGTCTTTCGTCGCGCGGCCCGGCCGCGCAGGGCGCGCACGAAGGGCACGAGCAGGGCCACGAGCGTGAGCGGGATGACCAGGGCCATCATCACGGCGCTGAAGGCGGGGAGGGCATCGTGGTTCGTGGCGGCCAGTATCAGGTACAGGGTGTAGGCGACGTAGTAACCGAGAAAGAGAAAGCCTTCCCAGCGGGAGATCTCGAGCCCGGTAAAGAAGATCGGCAGACAGGCCACCGCCGTGGCGATCATGACCGGGAGGTCGAACCCGAGCACCGCCGAAGAGACCCCGATACCGTCCGGCGCCACGAGACCGGCCAAGCCCAGCACGAAGAGCACGTTGAAGATGCAGCTCCCTACTATGTTACCCACGGCCATCTCCCGCTCGCCGCGGAAGGCGGCGGCCACCGAGGTGGCGATCTCCGGCAAAGACGTGCCCACGGCGACGACCGTGAGCCCGATAACGAGCTGGCTCAGCCCGGCCGCCTCCGCCACGGCTACCGCGCCGTCCACCAGCCAGCGCGCCCCGAGCACCAGCAGGAAGAGCCCGGCAGCGGCATAAAGCGCCTGCAACAGCATGCCCGCCGTCTCCGCGCGACCATTCCGCCGCGGCTCCTCTCCACCCTCCCGGCGGCCACGGCGTATGGCGTGGAAGGTGTAAACGGCTATCCCCGTGAACAGGATCAGCCCGTCGGGGCGTCCGAGCTCGCCGTTCAGGCAGAGCACCAGCAACAAAAACGAGACGCCGATCATGATCGGCACGTCGAGCCGCACCAGCCGCGAGGAGACCACCAGCGGCGTGATGGCCGCCGAAAGCCCCAGCACGAGCAGCACGTTCAGGACGTTGCTGCCGATGGCGTTGCCGAGCGCGACGTCGGCGCTACCCGTAAGGACGGACTGAACGCCGACCGCCGCCTCCGGGGCGCTGGTACCGAAGGCCACCACGGTCAGCCCGACCACCAGCGGCGAGACGCCGAAAACCCCCGCGAGCCGCGAAGCACCCCGCACCAGAAGCTCCGCCCCGCAAGGCAGCGCCACCAACCCGACGACGGCCAACACGATCGTAGTGAAACTCAGCCACGCCTCCCTCGGCTCCTTCGGCTCGACCCCGTAGAGCTTACCCTTTGAGCGAGGCGCGCGCCCGACTATCGCCTAGCTATCAGATTTTGACGGCCGGCCTCCGGTCAGAGGCCCCTCACGCCACTCACGCCATTTACACCACGGCGAGAACGGCCACGGCCGTGCTCAACACGAGGTTCAGCGCCGACACTCGCACCGAGAGGTCCTGCAGCTTGCGGCGCTGCCGGCCGAGGGAGCCCGCCTCCTCATCCGGGGCGCCGCGCTCGGCCTCCGCGAGACGCCGCAGCCGCTGCCCGAAGTACGCCCCGTGCGACGCCGAGAGCGCGAAGACCACCACGACGAGAGCAAGCTCCGCATACAGCGCGCCACCGAAGCCGCCGAGCACCCCGGCGAGCACCGCGAAAAGCAGGAGCAACGAGAGGTTCGGCGTGGCCAGCCGAGAGTAGTAGCGCCCGATGACGGAGCGCACCATCACCCGCTCCGCCTCCGACCACTTCATCGCCTTCAGCGCCGGGGAGACGACGAAGGTGGTGAACACCAACCCGCCGAGCCACACCCCCGCCAACACCGCGTGTACGACCTGGACAACCTCGTACAAGCTCCGTTACCTCCATAACTCTCGCCATGTCCTCAAATATTACGTTTATTGTAAGTTATTTGGTTCCATCTGGGGCCGTTTGAAGCCACGACGGACGCCGCCCGCGAAGCTCCGGGCCGGTCTGTAACGCGTCCCGGCACGAGCCCGCCGGAGAAGACCTCACCCGCGAAAACGGTTCCCGAGACCACCTCGGCGTACACGCGTAGAAAGACGATGAGTACTACGTCGGGCTCTGCGTCCCCACCGGCAGGCTCACCCTGGAACAGGCCGACGACCTGGCCCGCCTCGCCGAGGAGTACGGAAGCTCCGAGCTACGCCTCACCACCGCGCAGAACGTGATCATCCCGAACGTGCCGGAGGAGAGGCTGGAGGAGCTGCTCGCCGAGCCGTTGCTGGCGGATCTTAGCCCGTCCCCGGCTCCCTTTACACGCGGGCTCATCACCTGCACCGGCAAGGACTTCTGCCCGTTCGCCCTGGCGGAGACCAAAGACCCCGGACGCGAGCTGGCCCGCTACCTGAACGAGCAACTCGGCGAGGAGGTGGCCCGGATCACCGACCCCTTCCGCATCCACTTTTCCGGCTGCCAGAACTCCTGCGCCAGACCCCACACCGGCGAGATCGGGCTGCACGGCAAGGGCCTCCGCCAGGACGGCGAGGTAGTGGAGGCCGCCAGCGTCATGCTCGGCGGCGAACAGGGCCTCGGGGCCCGCTTCGGACAGCCCTGGGAGAAGAAGGTGCCCGTGGCGGAGCTGGCGCCGAAGGTGGAGGCCCTGATCCGGCGCTACCTCGACGAGCGTGGGCCGGAGGAGAGCTTCGCCGACTGGTTCCGCAACACCGGTCTCGTGGAAGCCGCCGGCAAGGATAAAGCTGAAGGCTAACTGTAACGCAGACGCAACGCGGTCAGAGCCAGGGCGGCGACCATCAGCACGGCGCTCGCCACGCACCACTGGCAGATGGCCTCGATCACGAACAGCTCCAGCCAGGTCAGGTACCCGCTGAACAGCGTCCCCAGCAGCGCGAGGAACAGGCCGGAGAGCGCCACGATAAACCCGCGGAAGGCGGCAGAGACCAGGAGCCCGGCGTAGCCCAGGAGCCCGAGAGCCGTTATGGGCACGCCAAGGAGGCTTGAGTAAGGGCTGCTCTGGACCGTTTCGCAGCCCTGCCCGTCACCGGCGCACACCGGGGCGGCGCCCGCGGCGTAGACCCAGGTTAGATACAGGCTAACCGCGAGCCCCGCCACCGAGACGGCGGCCAGCAGGCCCCGGAGTCCACCTTCGCCCAAGGCTACTCCACTTCTTCTATAGCCTGGGTCACGTCCTCGGCCGGGACCGCGCCGACCAGCTCGCGCTCCCCGCCGGGACCGCTCACGACGATGGTCGGCGTGCTCTCCACCCCGTTGTCGGAGGCCGTATCCTGTACCTCCTGGAGCCTGGACTCGAGCTCGTCGTCTTCGCGGCTCTCGTTCCACTGCTCGACCTTCAGCCCCCGCGTCTGCTCTGCGATGTTGGTCATGAACTCGTCGGTCACGTAGCCGCCGTTCTCCTCGCCCTGGTTCAAGAAGAACAGGGTGGCGTACTGCCAGTGGCGGTTCTGCTCCCCGGCGGCCAGCGCCGCCTTCGCGGCCGGCACCGAGTCCGGCCCGATAAACGCCAGGGTCTCGGAGACCAGCTTGGCCTCGCCGGGCTCAACGTGCTCCTCGATGATCTGGGAGAGGGAGTCGCGGGTAAACTGGGCGCAGGCCGGGCACTGGAGATCCTCGTAGACCCGGATCTCGACCGGCGCGTCTTCCTGCCCGAGCCTCTCCCCGTCCTGCGGGATGCCGGACATGAGGCTCTGCACCTCCTCCCCTTCGTCTTCCGCGCTCGTCCCGCCGAGCTGGCTGAGGCCGACGAGCACCCCGGCGACCACGAAGGCCGCCAGGATCACGGCCGCTATCATCCAGGGGGCGAATCGCTTCTCATTCATCCTGTATCCACCTTTCCGAGGCTAATCCATACCCTACGCGTCTCCGTATCGGGCGGCGGGGCCGCACCGGGGAGCTAGGTACGGGGAGGCGGAGGCTCGGGAGAGAGGAGGATCTCATCCGGCGGCCGCTCCTGTAGAGCGGGGAGAAGGCCGAGGGAGAGTGCGGTCCCGGAGACCGGCGCGACGGCGGCCGCGAGCACCCCCGTCGCCGGCAGATCCGGCGAGGAGGAGGCGCTGATCTGGATCACATCCGGACAGCCGCCCTGATCGCAGTGTCCCGCGAGGTCCAGGGCCGGATACAAGGCGACGAACACGGCCACGAGTACCGCGGCCACCAGGTAACGCCTATCTGAACGAGCAATCTCCGTACTTTCCACAGTCCGATTCTAATAGAGATCCCCCTCCGCTCCCAGCCGGGGCTACTCTCCAGCGGCCGCCCGGATCGCCGAGCGGAACATCCCGACCGTAGGAGACCCCCGCAGGCCTTCCGGCGTAACATACGTCCGGCACCCGAGCGCCCACCGCTCCCGCTCCTCCGATACGGGAAAGGCATCCTCGCCCCCGAGCCGGACCGTCGGGCTACCGGGAAAACGGAGCCTCTCCGCCGCATCGTCGGTCTCCACCCGCACGGGCACCACCTCCGCCCTTACACCTTCCAGCCCCAGAGCCTCCCGCAGATTATGCTCGGCGGCCCCGGCGCTCGGACAACCCTCGAAGTACAGTAGCTCGACCCTCATAGCCTGCATAGAAGCCTCTCCCGGAATATGTATCTTGAACATCGTATATATTTTCGACACCTTACGCCCGGTCGCGGCCCGGAGCAACCCGGGACGACTCGGCACCACTCGGTACAACCTGTTACGGCTCGGTACGGCTCGTGTGGACGCGTCACACGCCGGGAGGCCGCGCGGGGGGCTTCGAATCCCGGTGGACGTATGTGTAGAGCAGGCCGCCCGGCGGATATAGTAGAGTGTTGGAGACGATGTAGTTAGTGTAGTCAGGAAAGGAGAGCCGCAATGGCCTACGATCTACCATCGCTGCCCTACGATTACAACGCGCTGGAGCCGGTCATCGACGAGGAGACGATGCACCTGCACCACGAGAAGCATCACAACACCTACGTGACCAACCTCAACTCGGCGCTGGAGAACCATCCCGACTCCGACAAGGGCTCCATCGAGGAGCTGCTCGCCGACCTAGACAGCCTCCCGGAGGAGATCCGCACGGCGGTCCGCAACAACGGCGGCGGTCACTCAAACCATTCGATGTTCTGGCAGATCATGTCCCCCGAGGGCGGCGGGTCTCCGGCAGGAGAGCTCGGGAGCGCGATAGACGACAGCTTCGGCTCGTTCGACCAGTTCAAGGAGCAGTGGGCAGCGGCGGCCGCGCCGGGCGCACTCTTCGGGTCGGGCTGGGCATGGCTCATCGCCGCGCCGGACGGTAGCTTGCGCATCGAGCGGACGGCGAACCAGGACTCCCCGCTCATGGAGGGCAAGCTGCCCGTCATAGGGCTCGACTGCTGGGAGCACGCCTACTACCTCAAGTACCAGAACCGTCGTCCCGACTACATAAACGCCTGGTGGGACGTGGTCGACTGGCAGGAGGCCGAGCGCCGCTTCCAGGCCGCCAAGAGCTAGAAGGCTCACGAAGCAGCACGGCACAATACGAGGCAATACGACAAGGCAATACGACAAGGCAAGACGAAGCACGATGAAGCTCTAGCCGGGTAGCACGCCCGGTCCCGGAGGCCTCCGCGACGGTTGCGGGGGCCTCTTTTCGCGTCTATTCGCGGGCCGGCCGTGTCAGGAGCCACCGTCCGGCGGGAGATCCGGTGGTTAAACTCGGGCGTATACCATTCACCAGACAGACCAGACAGAACGGAGTCTCGTATGCGGCTAGCGGTAGTAGGCGGGGTTGCGGCGGGGACCAAGGCGGCCTCCAGGGCCCGCCGGGTCGACCCGGAGCTTGATATCGTGCTCTACCAGGAGGAGCCGGACACTTCCATCAGCGAGTGCGGTCTGCCCTACCGGCTTTCGGGGACGGTCGGGAGCCGGGATAGCTTGATCGCCCGCACCCCGGAGGAGTTCGGGGAGAAGGGTATCGAGGCCCGGGTGCTCCACAGGGTCGAGCGCGTGGACCACGAGCGGCGGGTCCTTACCGGACGTAACCTGAAGACCGGCGAGCCTTTCGAGGAGGGCTACGACCGGCTCCTGATCTCAACCGGAGCCCGGGCGAAGATGCCGCCTTTCGAGGGCTCGGAACTCGCGGGTGTCTTCCCGCTACGCTTTCTGACGGACTCCGACGCCATCCTGGAGCACATCCGCGAGCACTCCCCCGGGCGGGCTGCGGTCGTGGGCGGTGGATATATCGGCCTCGAGGTGGCGGAGAACCTCGTCAGCCTCGGCCTGGAGGTCACCCTGGTCGAGAGCGCGGGGCACGTCGCCGCCGCCTACGGCTCGGAGGTCGCCGGCAAGATACAAGACCACCTGGCCGAGAAGGGCGTCTCCGTCCACACCGGACAGAGGGTGGACGGCTTCTCCGACGGCGGGCACGGGGACGGCCAGGTGCGGTCCATAAGCTTCGAGGGCCGCGAGGCGCCGGCCGAGCTGGTGATAGTCGGGGCCGGTATCGAGCCGGTGGTGGAGCTCGCAGAGGAGGCCGGGGCAGAGATCGGCGTTACGGGTGCGATCCGGGTGAACGAGCGCATGGAGACCAGCCTGCCGGGCGTCTGGGCCGCGGGTGACAACGTGGAGAGCTCCCATCTCGTCGGCGGTGCTCCTACCTGGGCGCCGCTGGGCGACACCGCGAACCAGATGGGCCGTGTGGCAGGCACGAACGCCGCCCTGGCCGACGGCGATACGCCGCTAGAGTTCCCCGGCGTGCTGGGGACCGGGATCTTCAAGGTATTCGACCTCGGCGTGGCGAAGACGGGCCTCCTGGAGAGCGATGCGGCGGAGGCCGGCTTCTCCCCGGTAAGCGCCACCGTGGAGGCCGGGAGCAGCGCGGGCTACTACCCGGGCGGCCAGGAGGTGTTCCTGAAGCTCGTCGCCGACAAGGACTCCGGCAGGGTCCTCGGGGCCGAGACCTGCGGCGCACAGGCCGACAAGATGGTGGACATCTGCGCCACCGCCCTCTGGGGCCGGCTAACCGTCGCGGACCTGATCAACCTGGACCTCGCCTACGCCCCGCCTTTCGGGCCCGCACTCAGCCCGGTAATACAGGCCGCGACGATCATCTCCGGGAAGCTGTAAGCTCCCGGACCCGCCGGCTCGGCCCCGGCCTCCGGGCCGGGCGCAGCCCCTCCGCATCCGGCCGACCTTGCTCGGCCCTTACGTGCGGCGAACCCTCTTCCCCCCCGCCCCGGACGCCTCCACAACACCCACGAGCCGGATATTCCCACCATCTTTCTCTCCCCTCGCATTGACATCCACGCTCCTCATGTTAGTTTACTGAATCGTTGCAGTTAAAAGTTCTTAGGGTTCCCCGCAGAGCTTTTCGGTAAGGCTTTTCAGTAAGAGGGTTCAAGAAGGGTATTCAGGAAGAGAGGTGGTTTATGACTCGGCCGAGGGTAGGCCTGATCCGGCTGGCGATCACGGCTTTGTTCTTTGTAAACGGGATGGTAATGGCGAGCTGGTTCGTCAGGATACCGGCGGTGAAGTCGGGGCTCGGGCTCTCGGCCGGTCAGCTAGGCTTTGCGCTCTTATGCGTGGCGGCCGGTTCCATACTGATGATGTCTCTCGCGAGCGGTCTGGTGGAGCGCTTCGGGGCGAGCCGGGTGCTCGTGGCCGGCGCCCCGCTCCTGTGCCTCGGGCTGTCCCTGCCGGCGCTGGCGCCGAGCCTGCCCACGCTCTCGGCGGCCGGGCTCGTGCTCGGCGCGGGCAACGGCCTGATGAACGTGGCCCTCAACTCCCGGGCCTCGCAGCTAGAGCAGGAGTATGGGCGGCCGATCATGTCTTCCTTCCACGCCCTGTTCAGTCTCGGCGGGTTCGGGGCCTCCGTCGCGGGCGGGCTCGTCGCCTCCGCCGGGGTCGAAGCCTCCGTGCACCTGCCGCTCACCGCGCTCGCGCTCGTGGCGGCCGCGGGGGTGTTCTTCCCGCTCTTGTTCAGAGACGGTAAGGGTGGTGTAGAGGCGGAGCCCACTACCGGGGAGGCCGTCGAGACCCGGGCCGGAAAGCGGCCGTCGATGCCCGCCCCGGTGGTCCTGCTGCTCGGGGTGATCGGCTTCAGCGTGCTCTTCGGGGAGGGCGCGATGGCGGACTGGAGCGCCGTGTATCTGCGGGGGCTGGGAACAACCGAGGGTGTTGCCGCCGCCGGGTACGCCCTATTCTCACTGGCGATGGCGACCGGCCGGCTGACGGGCGACAGGCTCACGGAGCTGCTCGGGGCGGCGAGCCTCGTGCGGTTCGGGGGGCTCCTGGGCGCGATGGGGCTCGCCGTGGTGCTGCTCACGGGCTGGCCGCCGCTGGCCCTGCTCGGCTTCGGCGTAATCGGTCTCGGTTTCTCCACGATATTCCCGCTAACCCTGAGCACCGCGGGCAAGACCGGCAAGGTCCCCTCGGCGACCATCGCGTTCGTCTCGGCCTGCGGCTACGGCGGATTCCTGTTCGGCCCCGCTGTAATAGGATTCGTCGCCCAGCTTACCGCGTTGAGCTTCTCTCTGGTTACCGTGATCCTGCTCAGCATCCTCGTGGCGGTAGCCGCCCGCGCACTGGGCCCCGGCAGAACGGGTAGGACGGTGGCGCACGAACCAGCGTAAGCCTCCGCAGCAACCGGTCGCAGGCGGCGAAAGATAACCCACATCCGGCCTCTCGCCCGGCGGAGAAAGCCAGAGCGGTACGCGGACGAAACAAGGGGAACAGAGGAAAAGCAGAAGAGAAACAGAGAGAAACAGAGGAGAGAGCATGCCGACAGCAGATGGGACCACGCCGGGGAGCGGACTTCCGGTGCCCGGAGGAGGATCAGCGCCGCCGGTCGAGCCGGCGGGCAACGGTGGCCGGGACCCGGGCAACGACCGTGGACGGTTGCTGTTGCTGATCTACAGAACCAGGGACGAGGCCGCCAGCCTCGGGTATCTGCGGGGCCGCACCGGGTTCTCCAGATCCAGGCTGTGGCGTGGCGCGGAGGACCTCGAAGACCTGGGCTACGTCGAGCTTTCTCGCAAAGATCCCCGCGGTCCGGTCTCCCGGTGGCTGAATAACCGCGGGGACGCCAATGGCCGGATCTTCGCCTCGACCTTTCTGGCCCTCACCGGGGCTGGACGTCACAGCCCGGAGCTCCGCGAGGCGGTCTCGGCCGCCGAAAAAGTGGGCCGTGACCGGTCGCGGCGCGCCGGGAGGAGCGCACCCGTCAGCGGGGTGCTGCCCCGACTGCTCCGCAGGCTCCCCGGCACACTGGTTTCCAGGCTACGCGGCCTGCCCGCGAAGGCCGCCAGGACCATATCCAGAGGTTAGCGAAGCGCGCGGCCTCCCGGCCTCCACGGCGGTATCTGGTCGGTAGGCACGGCGCCGGGTGTGCCAAGGGTGTCGGGAAGCACGCTTCCGAGATAGTACGTCGGCTCCGCCGGGACCGGCGCACTACCCGCGGCCTCTAGCGCCATCCCAGGGTGGCGAGATCGAGGCGCTCGCGCTCCCCGGGGGTCATGTCCCAGCCGAGCGCCCCGGCGTTTTGGCGGGCCTGGCGCTCGTTCTTGGCCCCCGGTATCGGGAGGACGCCCTGACGGCCGACGAGCCAGTTTAGCGCGACCTGCGAGGGCTCACGCTCGTGGGCGGCGCCGATCTCCCGCAGGATCTCCACCACCGGCTGTATCTTCTGGAGGTTCTTCTCCGAGAAGCTCTTTCCGAAGCGCCGGACCATGCCGGCGGGCCTGTTTTCCCCGTCCCCCGGGGCGTACTTGCCGGTAAGGAGGCCCTGGGCGAGCGGGCTGTAGGCGATCAGGGTCACGCCGAGGTCGCGGCAGGCTTCGAGCACGCCGTTGGTCTCCGGGTCGCGGTTGAGGAGGCTGTAGTGGACCTGGTTGGAGGCGAGCCTCACGCCGTGCCGGGCCAGCCGGTCGTGGGCGCGATTCATGGCGCTGGCGCCGTAGTTGGAGACGCCGACCTGCCGCGCCTTGCCCTCCTTTACCGCCTCGGCGAGCGCGTCCATCAGGGGCTCGACGCGCATCACGGGCGAGGGGAAGTGGATCTGATACAGGTCCACGCCCTCCACCCCGAGCCGCGCGAGGCTACCGTCCAGCGCCTTGAGCAGCGACCGCGCCTGCACACGGTATGGCAGCGGGGCGAACTTCGTCGCCAGGACGGGCCCCGCAGGCCCTGCATTACCGGAGCCGGAGCGTCTCTCGCGCAGCAGCTCACCGATAATCCTCTCCGAAGCGCCGTTGCCGTAGACCTCGGCGGTGTCCACCACCGTGACGCCGTCCTCCAGGCTGGCCCCGAAGGCCGCTGCCACGTCTTCGCGGCCATACTCCCTGCCGTAGCCCCAGGAGTTCTTCGTGCCCCAGGCCCAGGCCCCGACCCCGAGAGCCGGCACCTCCATCCCGCCCAGGCTTACCGTCTGCCCGGTCTGCATAGCACCTCCAGCGTTTTCGCGCATCGTATTAGCGGTTTTCCCGCATTAGCGGCTCTCCGACGCGCTACTTATATCACGCTGGCTGGCCGGGTATCCGGGCGACCGCTTTCTGTATCTCCTCGTCGGGATGTTCGAGGTCCGGCAGCTCTCCGGCCATGTACCGCTCATAGGCGGCGAGGTCGAAGTGGCCGTGGCCACAGAGGTTGAACAGGATCACCTTCTCCTCCCCGCTCTGGCGGGCCTCTACGGCGAGGTCCATCGTCGCCTTTATGGCGTGCGTGACCTCCGGTGCGGGGACTATGCCCTCGGCGCGGGCAAAGAGGACCCCGGCCTCGAAGGTCGGGTTCTGCGGGTAGGAGCGGGCCTCGACGAGACCGTGGTGCACCAGCGCGCTGAGTATGGGCGACTCGCCGTGGTAACGAAGCCCTCCGGCGTGTATGCCGGAGGGAACGAAGGAGTGCCCGAGGGTGTGCATCTTCATCATCGGGGTCAGGCCCGCGGTGTCGCCGAAGTCGTAGGTGAAGCGCCCCCGGGTGAGGGTGGGACAGGAGGCCGGCTCGACTGCGAGCAGGCGGGTATCGCGGCCGTTTTTCAGGTTTTCGCCGAGAAACGGGAACGCGACGCCGCCAAAGTTCGAGCCCCCGCCGGCGCAGCCGACGACCACGTCAGGGTACTCTCCGGCGAGATCCATCTGCTCGATTGCTTCTTGTCCTATGACCGTCTGGTGTAACAAGACGTGGTTCAGGACGCTGCCGAGGGAGTACTTGGTGTCATCCTCGCCGACCGCATCCTCGACGGCCTCGCTTATCGCTATGCCCAAAGAGCCGGGCGAGTCCGGGTCGGCGGCCAGAATATCCCGGCCAGCCTGCGTGAGATCCGAGGGGCTCGGGTGGACGGTCGCGCCGTAGGTCTGCATCATGGCCCGGCGGTAGGGCTTCTGATCGTAGCTGACGCGCACCATGTACACGGTGCAGTCCAGGTCCATCGCCTGGCAGGCAAACGCCAGAGAGGAGCCCCACTGGCCGGCCCCGGTCTCGGTGGCGAGCCGTCTCACGCCCTCCTCGCGGTTGTAGTAGGCCTGGGGAACGGCGGTGTTCGGCTTGTGGCTGCCGGAGGGGCTCACGCCCTCGTACTTGTAGTAGATGCGAGCCGGGGTATCCAGGAGCTTCTCCAGCCTGCGGGCCCGGAACAGCGGGGTCGGACGCCACAGGGCGTAGGTCTCGCGCACCTCCTCGGGGATGGGAACGTCAGAAGCAGAGACCTCCTGGCGGATGATCTCCTCCGGGAAAATCGGGGCGAACGCCTCGGGGCCGACCGGCTCTCTGGTCGCCGGATCGAGCGGCGGGTCCAGCTCAAACGGGAGATCCCCCACGACGTTGTACCAGCTCTGTGGCAGCCTCTCCTCGCCCAGCAGAAACTTCGTGCGCTCTAGCTTCTCCAACTCCGACCTTTCCATCCTGGTGACTTGACCGGAGCTTAAGCTGCCGGTGAAAAGGTTGTCAACAGAGCGGAGAGAAGCGGGCGCGCCTGTACGAGCCGATATACGTGCCCGCTCCCCGCATCACTGACCGCCGGGGCTGGAAGCCACTACGCTATAGCGCGCCGTCATCCCACGGGCCCCGGATGGCGGGGGACCGGCCCGGAGTCTGGACGGTGACGAACAGGGGGCTCGTCACCGGGACCGGAGTTGGCTCCAGGCAAACCGCGAAGTCTGCAATCCGGGGCGCCGCGATGGGTCTGTATATGAGGCTGTATATAAGGCTGTTCCGGATCAGGCTACACGGCGGCCGGTGGTAGGCTCGGCTCCAGAGGCTCTCAGGGCTGGCCCGAGAGCGAGCCAGGATACGCCGAAGGAGAACCAGCCAAACGCGTTGCCGAGGCTCCACAGTGCGGCGAGCCCGAGGATGAGTACCGGGCCGCACCAGATTGGTAACGTCCTGGCTCTCACGGTGGCTATCCCCAGCAACAGGACTCCAACGCTCAGTAACAGCGTTCCGAGAATGTAGATCGCGCCCCACACCAGCGGCACGCCCTGGGAGAGCCCGATCAGCACGTACACTATCCCGCCGGTGTTCAGGAACACGAAGAACGGCAGCCCGATAAGATGCCCGGCCCCAGCCATGACGAGCCCGGCGGAAGAGAGCAAGAATCCGGCCCCGCCCAGCTTCCCGGACTCGCTCCTCTGGGCCAGATGCAGCCCCACTATCCCGCCGAGGACGGCGAGCAGGGCCGCGCCCTCGGCGACCGCGACGAGGTAGTCCGAGGGAGAGTCGAAGAGGTAGTAGCCTGGGGCTAGCAACACGAGCAGCCCGACGACCACCGATAGTGCCCCGCCAAGCAGCGCGGAGAGAGCGCACCACCTTGAGAGACGGGGGCTCATCTTTCACCGCCTCCACGGACGGTACGCTTCACGGCGGCGTCCTGCGTCGTCTCGGGCTCGGACAAGGACTAACCGGAGAGGTGGACGTCGAGGAAGTCGGCTATCTTCGGGTAGGCCTCCAGGCGGTTCTCCAGCTTGGCGAGGCCGTGTCCCTCGTCCTCGTACAGGAGATACTCCACCTCTCCTCCGCTCTCCCGCACCCGCTCCACGATCTGCTCGGCCTCCCCGACCGGCACTCGGGGGTCGTTCTTGCCGTGGATCACCATCAGGGGCGCGGCTATCTCTTCCGCCTTGTGTATGGGGCTTATGGACTGGAGGAAATCCCGGTCCCGCTCCAGCGAGCCGTACTCGGGCTCGCGCAGGGCGCGGCGGTAGCTGCCGGTGTTCTCCAGAAAGCTCACGAAGTTGGCGATGCCGACGATGTCCACCCCGGCGCTCCAAAGCTCCGGGTACTCCGTCATCGCCGCGAGCACCATAAAGCCACCGTAGGAGCCGCCCATGACCGCGACTCTCTCGTGGCCGCGCCCCCGTAGCCACCCGGCGGCGTCGGCGAGATCCCGGACGGAGTCCATCCTGAGGCGCACGTCGTCGAGGTGGGTGTAGTGTTTACCGTAGCCGGTCGAGCCACGCACGTTGGGCAAGTAGACCGCGTAGCCGCGCTGTAGCAGATACTGGGTCACAGCCCCGAATCCGGGCCGGGCCTGACCTTCGGGACCTCCGTGGACGTTTATCACCACCGGCGCGTTTTCCCGGTCCGGCTCATACAGGAGGCCGGGTATCTCCAGACCGTCGGACGCCTCGTGGCGGACCACCTCGGGCCGGCGGAAGGTCGCGGGCGGTATACCGGCGGTCGCAGAGCGGGTGACGCGCCGCAGCCCGCCTTCGGATGCTCCGAGGTCGAGCACCCACACGTCGGGGTTGCGATCGGGGGCGGTTAGCGTGAAAGCGAGGCTTCTGGAATCCGGCGAGAAAGCGAAGCCCTCGACGATACCGGAGGGGATCTCCGGGTCCGGCATCCGGCGGCCCCGGCCCGAGAAGAGCATCACCTGGGAGTAGCCGTCCACGTTGCGGCTGACGGCAAGATACCTCCCGTCCGGTGAGAGCTCCACCTCCTCCACGTCCCGGTCGTCGGGGGTCAGGTACTCCAGTTCCAGAGTCGAGACATCCAGGCGCGCCAGCCGCACGAAGTCGCCGTCGCGGTCGGTCGCCACGAAAAGCCGCGTGCCATCCGGCGCGACCTGAACACCCTGGAACCGCGCCTCCCCCTCGTGCGGCGTCAGCAGCCGGGCCTCCCCGCTTCCGAGATCGAGGCTATACAGGTCGTTGTCCAGGTTGGATGAATGACGCGACACTATGAGATAAGTGCCGTCGTGGCCCCAGTCGGCGACGGTGTGGTAGCCGGAAACCTCCCACACCATCTCGGGCTCACCGTCCGGTGCGTCCAGGGGCTGCACGTAGACGTCGAAGTCGGTGCCGTTGCGGCGGGTCGCGGTGTAGGCGATGCGGGAGCCGTCGGGGGAGAAACCGCCGGGGTAGTGGATGGCGTCGGGGTCACGGGTGACGTCGTACTCGTCGCTGCCTTCGATTAGGTGGATCTGAGCCTTCTCATCGCCGCCGGAGTCCATGCTGAACATCAGGCTGTCACCTCTGTCACCGACCGGGGAGTACTCGACGCCGGAGACCCGCTCCTCGTGGAAGGTGAGCTGGTCCGGCCAGCCACCGCCAGCGGGGACCTCCCACACCTGCGGGACGCCGGTAATGTCCGTGAGGAAGGCTATCCTGCGCCCGTCGGGAGACCAGGTCGGGGCGTAGGCGCTGCGGATCTTGAGATAGCGGTCGAAGCTGTAGGGCAGCATTTGTCTTTTTTATCTCCTCTCCCGGTAACACTGGTCGAGCTCGCGGATTTCGGGAGATTATAGAGGAAGCGGCGGGGCTTTCTGATCACGCCTCCCGGCCGTCCTCCACATCAACCGGCTGGTGGATGCCGCCCATCCACCGGTTACGCCGCGAAGTCTGGCCGGGTGTCCGATCCAGGGCCGCGAGCACCAGGGGAGAATGCTTGTACAGGCCAGAGGTTCGAGCAGAGGAGGCGGAGGGTGGAGACCGTGATCCGGGTAGATAGTCTGGGCAAGACCTACGGTGAGACGGTCGCCGTGGAGGAGGTGTCGTTCGAGGTCGGGCGGGGTGAGATCTTCGGCGTCGTCGGCCCGAACGGCGCGGGCAAGACCACGATCATCGAATGTCTGACCGGGATGAGAAGCCCGGACTCCGGGACGGTCGAGGTGCTTGGCCTGAATCCACTGAAAAACGGCGACGATCTCCGCCGGCGCATCGGGGTGCAGCTCCAGCAGGCCGCCCTCCCAGACCGGCTAAAGGTCCGCGAGGCTCTTGAGCTGTACTCCACGTTCTACGACTCCCCGGCCGACTGGCGAGGACTAATGGACCGCTGGGGCCTCACGGAGAAACGGGACACCGTCTTCTCCACGCTCTCCGGCGGCCAGCAACAGCGGCTATTCGTCGCGCTCGCGTTGCTGAACGACCCGGAGGTCGTGTTTCTGGACGAGCTTACGAGCGGCCTCGACCCGCAGGCCCGGCGGGCGAGCTGGGATCTCGTACGAGATATCCGGGAGACTGGAAAGACCGTCGTGCTGGTCACACACTTCATGGACGAGGCCGAGACGCTCTGCGACCGCGTCGCCGTCGTGGACCGGGGGAACCTGGTCGCCCTCGATACCCCGGCGGCGCTTATCAACGGCCTTCACGCGGAGAGCAGCCTGAGCTTCAGCACTTCCAATGGCTTCGACCCGGCTCGTCTGCGGCATCTCCCGGGAGTGTCCGAGGCCTCCAGGGAGCGGGACAGGATCGTGGTTCGCGGAGAAAGCTCGCTGCTCGCCCCCGTCGCCGCCGAGCTGGACCGCCGCGGCGTCGCGCCCCGAAATCTGAAAATGGAACAGGCAACCCTGGAAGACGTCTTTCTCACGCTCACCGGGCGTGAAATGCGGGACTAGCAGTCACTACTACGAGAACTACGGGAGGCGAACATGCAGGCTCTACTCAGGCTCACCTACACGGAGTTCAAGCTGCTCCTGCGGGAACCGGCAGCGGTGTTCTTTACGCTCGCCTTCCCGGTGCTAGTAGTGTTGCTCTTTGGCAGCATCTTCGGCGGGTATCCGGTGCGCGGAACGCCGTTGACCACTATAGACCTCTACACCCCGGCCTACACCGGGCTCGTGATCGGGACGGTGGCGCTGATCGGGCTCCCCACCACGCTCGCCTCCTACCGCGAACGCGGCGTCCTGCGCCGGCTGCGGGCGACCCCTCTCGGTCCGACGCGGATACTCGCCGCCCACGTGCTGGTGAACTTCGTGATGACTCTCGCCGGTATAGGGCTTCTGATCACGGCCGCCGCCCTGTTCCTCGGCCTGCAGATGCCCCACGCTCCGGGCATGGTCTTCATCGCAATAACCCTCTCCAGCCTGAGCTTCTTCGCCGTCGGATTTCTTGTGGCTAGCCTGTTTCCCTCGGTGCGGGTGGCGCAGGCCGTTGGGCAGGCGGTCTTCTTCCCCATGTTTTTCCTCTCGGGGTCGGCTTTGCCGCTGGATCAGATGCCGGGCTGGCTGCGGTCCGTCTCGGACTACATCCCGCTCACCTACGTCGTCCGGCTCGTGCAGGAGGTCTGGATCGGCGACGGCTGGAACTGGATGGCCGCCGCCATACTCCTGGCAATACTCGCCCTGGCGACGCTGCTCACCGCCCGCGTCTTCCGCTGGGAGTAGAGAGGATAGAGCGTGCGCAAAGTAGCGGGTAAAATTCGGTACATGAGTTCCACGAATGCGAGAGTCTCGAAAGCCGAGTCCCTAAACGCACCGAGACCGAACGTGTGGGAGAGATGGTACTGGATAGCCTACTACGCTCTGTACGGCTTTCTGGCTCTGACCACCCTGCTGGCGCTCTTCTTCGGCGACCCGGCGTGGAGGGTCCGGGCGCTAGAGGCGACTATCGCCGGGCTCTTCGGGGCCTGGCATTACTACTTCCAGGGACGCTCGCCGGATTGGTTCTACTCGCATCTCGGCATCCGGGTTTCGTACGTGGTCGGGATCATGGCCTTCTTCGTGGTGCTCGTGAACCTCTCCGACCAGTACTGGCTGCTCGCGTTCATGGTCTACTGGCAGGCGTGGACCATAGCCTCCGTCGCGTCGTCCGCTGTACTCGTAGTGACTTTTACCCTCGTCTTGCTCGGTAGTCAGGGCATGGGCTTTACCGGCTCGGAGGGCTTCTTGAACCTCGGCCTGGTCGGGGTGGCTTCAGCGGTCAGCATTACGATGGGCCTGTTCATAAGCTCGATCATAGGCCAGAGCGAGGAACGCCAGCGACTCATAAGTGAGCTTGAGTCTACCCGCGCCGAGTTGGCGGACGAGGAGCGCCGGGCCGGTATCCTGGAGGAACGCGGTAGGCTGGCGCGGGAGATCCACGACACCCTGGCCCAGGGTTTCATCAGCATCGTCACCCACCTCGAAGCCGCCGAGGAGAGCGGAGTAAATACTGGCGAAGCCCGCCGGCACGTCGAGCAGGCCAAGCAGACCTCGCGGGAAAACCTGGCCGAGGCCCGGCGGCTGGTGGCTGCGCTGCGGCCCGAGATCCTGGAGAGCTACTCACTCCCGGAGGCCTTGCGCCGCCTCGCCACCCGCACCTCGGAGGACGCCGGCATCCCCGTGGACCTGAACGTGACCGGAGACCCGGACGAGACCCCGCAGGAGCTACAGGTCACGCTGCTGCGGGCGGCCCAGGAGGCTCTCGCCAACGCCCGGCGGCACGCCCGGGCCAGCCGTGTAGACCTGACGCTCTCCTACACCACCGACCTGCTGCTGCTGGACGTACAGGATGACGGAGTGGGCTTCGATCCCACTTTCTCGGAGCGCAACGGGGACGGCGGCTCTGACGGATTCGGGCTGCGCTCCATGCGGGAGCGCGTCGAGACGCTCGGTGGCGAGCTACTGGTCGAGAGTGATCCCGGTTCCGGCACGACGCTCGCCGTCTGGCTCCCGCTGCGGGCATCCAGGGGAGCCGAGACGGGCTCGGTAGGCACATGATAAAGATACTCATCGCCGACGATCACCCGGTGGTCAGAAGCGGACTGGAGAGCATCCTCTCCAGCCAGCCGGACTTTACCGTGGTAGGCGAGGCGGAGGACGGGGCGGAGGCCGTCCGGCTCGCCCGGCGTCTCGGGCCGGATCTCGTCCTCATGGACCTCAGAATGCCCGGCACCGACGGCGTGGCCGCCATAGAAGAACTTTCCAGTACCGGCTCCGGCGCCAACGTCCTGGTCCTCACCACCTACGACTCCGACAGGGATATCCTGCGTGCCGTCGAGGCTGGCGCGACCGGCTACCTTCTAAAGGACGCCCGGCGCGAAGAGCTATACGCCGCCGTCCGTTCCGCCGCCTCTGGAAAGTCCACGCTCGCCCCGGCAGCGGCGGACAGCCTGATGCGGAACGTCCGCGGCCCAGAGCGCCAGAGCCTGAGCAGGCGCGAGGTAGAGGTACTGGAGCTAGTGCGCCGGGGCCAGAGCAACAAGCAGGCCGCCAGGAGCCTCCACGTCAGCGAGGCGACGGTCAAGACGCATTTGATCCACGCCTTCGGCAAGCTCGGCGTAACCGACCGCACCGCCGCCGTCTCCGTCGCCCTGGAGCGGGGCATACTACGCCTGGAGTAAGCGTCGGGCCGGAGATCCCGGCGTCGCTATGCCTCCTCGCCGGAGCCTTCCGCCGTCTCCTCTTCGCCACCAGAGGCGTCCGGCTCGGCGGTGAGGGCAGAGTAGGCCGCGAGAGCGCCGAGAGCGAGAGCCAGAACCACTATCCAGCGCGGCAGCTTTATGCCGAACATCTGGTCCAGCGAGTACCGGCCCGGCCCGGAGAGCGCGATGGCGGCGGCGATGGCGCTGTTGGTCACGGGCAGCTCGGGTCCGCCTTCCGTAGCCCAGATCGGGTCCGTCCCGTGCACCCGGTGCGTGGCGATGTTCATCGCGCCAATAATGCCGAGCGGGCCGAGCGGGTTCAGAAAACCGAGCGCGGTGAGCGCGCCGCCGCCAAACTCCGAGGCCCCGGCCAGCACGGCCCACGGCTTGCCGGGCTTCAGGCCCAGCGACTCCATCATGCCCGCCGTGCCCTCGACGCCCGGCCCGCCTCCGTAGCCGAACAGCTTCTGCGCCCCGTGCCCTGCCATCAGCGTGCCGGTCAGGCCTCTGACCAGCAACAACGAGAGATCCTTCATACCTTTCCTCCTCTTATCGCATCTCTAATTTCGTACGTTTGTAGATAGTGTCGCCGGACCGACCCCCCGCACAGCTCCAGGGACAACTGCGGTCTACAGGGAGCCATACGTAACGGTAGCCTACCTGCTCCCCTCGGCCTCCAGAGCCTCCGGAAAGGCCTGCGTGACACCGGGACCAGCGGTCCATCACGGAGGTTCGGAGGGTACCATAAGATTGCGCCATTACGCGCCACTATACGGTGCCCGCCGGACCCGGCGGCGTTGTCCCGCTCGTCGCGGAGGTTCGGGGAGTCCGGCACGCGCTGCGGGTGCCGGGAAGATGGGGAACTTCTAGGCCACGAACCTCCAGCTCACGAACAGGGCGCACAGCGCGAGCGAGAAGACGGCGCTTACTCCCAGCCAGACCGCGAGCAGCACCCGGTTCTTTAGCAGGGTGCCGAGCACTATAAACAGGGGAAACACGGCGAGCACATATCTAGGGAATCCCATCAATGGGCTCTGTACAGTCCCGAAGAAAGCCGGCACGAGGACCGTCAGGGCGGCGTAGCCCGTGAGGCCCCAGGGCAGCCTCATAACACCCACGGCGAGCAACGCCGCCGCTAACAGCAAGAAGATCAAGTTCAAGCTATCGGAGAACGAGAGCAAGTAGTCCGCCATCTCTCCCGGCCTAGCTCCGGGTACATTTCCGGGCCGGGTCAGCCGGCCCATCTCCTCGAACGCCTGCGTAAAAGCGCCCCCGATGCTCGCCAAGGGTCCCGTCGCCTCCCGGCCCCACCGCGACTGGTCCGTGTAGAAGAGCAGGGGCTCGCCGAAACGCCACCAGAGGTATCCCATGTAGGCAAACAGACCAGCCGGAGCCAGGGCCAGATAAGCCCCGCGCCACCTGTATCCGCCGGGGTCCCGGAGCCACTCGTGCGCCAGCGGCAGGATCAGGAACACCCCCACGTTGCGCGTAGCCGCGGCGAGCGCCGCGAGCAGCGCCGCCAGCAGGAGATCCCGGCGCACCCGGGCCGCCCACACCGCCCCGGCGGAGAACGCCAGAAACAGGCTCTCCGTGTACACCGAGTTCAAGAAAAACGCCGTCGGAAAGAAGGCCAGCGCCAGCACCGCCCTGCGCGCCGCCGCCTCCCCCCAACCATCGGCCGCTATCGCGTACACGAAGTACAGCGCAAAGAGCAGCGCCGCCAGCGACACCACCACCCCGAGCACCGAGAGCGCCGCCGGTGTTAGCGGCCCTCCGAGCAGCTCCGCCAAAGACCGCAGAACGAGCGAGTACCCGGGAAAGAACGCCGGCGAGACCTGCCCCACCCCGTCCAGATACCCGTCCAGCGCCAGCCCGATGTAGTGCTCCCCGTCCCAGTGCGACCACAGGCTGAGGCTCCGGTACGGCACGTCCCGCGTCCCCTCCTGAAAAGAATGGACCGGCACCACCTCCGCCAGAACCGCACCCGCCGCCAGATAAAACACCCGGCTCGCCCCGAACACGAGCGCCACGAACCATAACCCGCGCCACCCTCCGACCTTCTCTCCCGTCCCGTACATGGCCGGAGATTTTACCCCCACGGGCGCTCATCACCTTCCGGGGAGAGTTTACACTGGTATGCTTGTGCAGTTATCTGGATCACATCGCTCGCTAGAAACATTCTTGCTACAGCTTGCCACAGTTATTAACCCGTGTTAATTTCCCGGGTTGCGATAACAACTGGAGGGGGACTCCACATGAAGCACGCTCTCAAAGGCGCCGTAGTAGCGGGCGCCCTGGCACTATCCGTCACCGCTTTCGCGGACGACGCTCAAGCGGCTCCGGCCACCGCTAGCTGGTACGGTCCCGGTTTCGCGGGCAACCTCACGGCCAGCGGCGAGGTCTTCAACCCGTCGGCCATGACCGCGGCACACAAGACGCTGCCATTCGGCACCCAGGTCGAGGTCTGCTACAGCGGTTGCACGACCGTCACCATCAACGACCGCGGCCCGTACGTCGCCGGGCGCGAGTTCGATCTCTCCGCCGGCGCCGCGCAGGCCATCGGCCTCGGCAGCGTGGGCACCGTAGACGCGACCGTTCTCGGCCAGGGCGGCCAGGGCAGCTCCGCCGACTCCGGCCAGCCGCAGGTCCAGCCCGCCTCCACGGGCGGCGAGTCCTACGGTGACGGCGTAACCGTGCAGAGCGGTGACACGCTCTCCGGCATCGCCGGTGAGCAGGGCGTCTCCGTGGGCGAGCTCGCCGCCGCCAACGACATCGCGGATCCGAGCCTGATCTTCCCGGGCCGGGAGCTCGAGGTCCCGGGCGGCGTCACCGCCTAGCCGGAACGCTTTAGATAGCGCGGGACTCGTTAGAGACCCGAACATAAGAGAGCCTCTGGCGGAGATCCGCCGGAGGCTCTCTTTCGTGCTGCCGTAACCTTTAGAAACTCTTTAGAATCGCTCGACCACGGTGCGGGGCAGCATGTGCTGGGGCAGGTAGTCGGGGCCTCCGGCCTTGGAGTCCGTGCCGCTCATGCCGAAGCCGCCAAAGGGCTGTACTCCTACAAGAGAGCCGGTGATGGTGCGGTTGAAGTACACGTTTCCGGCCTGGTACTCGTGGCGGGCGATCTCCAGGTGCTCCCGATTGCGGGAGTAGACGCCGCCCGTGAGGCCGTAGGGCGTGTCATTGGCTATCTCCAGGGCGTTCTCGAAGCTGTTCGCCTTTATCACCGAGAGCACGGGGCCGAAGATCTCCTCCTGCGCGACCGTTGCCCGCGGGTTTACGCCGAGTATCGTCGGGGAGACGAAGTATCCGCTTTCGGGGTCGGTGGTGTCGCCGCCGGTGATTAACTCGCCTTCGCCCTTGCCCGTCTCCAGGTACCCCGAGACCTTCTCGAACTGGTCGTGGTTTATGACCGGTCCGAGGTCTATACCGGGCTCGGTGGGCTGGCCCTGATTGAGATTGTTCGTCTGCTCGACGACCTTCTCGAGTACCGTGTCGTAGACCTTCTCGTGCAGGATGGCGCGGCTGGCGGCGGAGCACTTCTGGCCGCCGTAGCCGTAGGCGCTGAGCACGATGTCGCGGGCGGCGGAGTCGAGGTCCGCGTCGTCGTCAACGACCATCGCGTCCTTGCCGCCCATCTCGGCTAGGACCTTCTTGATCCAGGGCTGGCCGTTTGGCTTGGCGGCGAGCTCGTTTATCCTCAGCCCGGTGTTCATCGAGCCGGTGAACGAGACAAAGCGCGTGCGGGGGTCGGAAACCAGGTAGTCGCCCATCTCCGAGCCGTAGCCCGGCAGGTAGCTCATCACGCCCTCGGGCAGCCCGGCCTCGGCCATGATGTCGGCGTAGATCGCGGCTATCACCGAGGTAGATTCGGAAGGCTTGAGGACGACCGTGTTTCCGGTGACCATCGCGGCGCTCGACATTCCGGTGAGTATGGCGAGCGGGAAGTTCCAGGGCGCGATCACGACCCCGACGCCCATCGGCTGGTAGAAGTAGCGGCTCTCCTCGCCGGGCAGCGAGTATACCGGCACGCCGTCCTTGAGCCGGAGCATCTCGCGCGAGTAGTACTCCAGGAAGTCTATGGCCTCGGCGACGTGGGCCACGGCTTCGGAGGGGACCTTGCCGGACTCGTACACCTCCCATCCTATGAGCTCCAGCTTGCGGCGGCGCATGATGCCGGCGGCGCGGAGCATGATCCTGGCCCGGTACTCGGCGGTGGTGCGGCTCCAGCCCTCGAAGGTCTTCGTCGCCGTCGAGAGCGCCATGTCGGCCTCGCGCTCGGTCGCGCTCGCGGTGCGCCCGATGACCTGAGACGGCTTCGACGGGTTGACGGAGACGATCTCACCGTCCGTGTCTATGCGGCTCTCGCCGATGCGCAGCGGATAGCTCTTGCCCAGATCACCCTCGACTTGCTTGAAGGCATCGTCCAGCCCCCGGCGGACCTCCTCGTCGGTGAAGTCCAGGTATGGCTCGTTCTTGTATGGCAGCAGCCCCATTAGCTCTCCTATCTCTCGCGTTTTCTACATTCCTTGCGTTCGCCGAGGCTCTCGTCGAACCCCGCGTGACGTTGCGTGACGTTACCTTTTCGCGTACCCGGCTATTGCTCCCAGCACGTCTTTCGCCACGTAACCGGCTATCTTCGGGTTCTCCTTGAGGCGGCGGGTCGAGTACTCGTACCACTCACCACCGAAGGGCACGTAGACGCGCACCTTGTAGCCGGACTCCACGAGTATGCGCCTGAGCTCCTCGTCCACGCCGAGGAGCATCTGGAACTCGTAGCGGTCGTCGGGGACGTCGAAGTGGTGGATCAGGCGCAGCGCGTGCCAGACGAGATACTCATCATGGGTGGCTATCCCGACGTACACACCGCTCTTCAGATACTCCTCCATCAGGAGGATGTAGTTCTCGCGCACCACGTCGTAGTCCTTGTAGGCGACCTCGCGGGGCTCGTCGTAGATACCCTTGCACAGCCGGGCGGTGACCCCGGCCTCCGTCAGGCGCATCACGTCCTTGAGGCTGCGGCGCAGGCAGGCCTGGATCACGGTCCCCGTATTATCGTGGCGCTGGTGCATGTCCAGCGCGAGCTCCACGGTGCTCCCGGTCTGCAGAGAGCTCTCCATGTCTATGCGCACGAAGCGGTCCCGCTCTGCGGCGTACCCGATGATCTCCTCCAGGTTCGCCCGGCACAGGTCCTCATCAACCCATAGCCCGAGCCCGGTCAGCTTTACCGACAGCCCGGATCCCAAGCCATGCTCTTGTATCGCGTCTATGACCTGCTTGTAGCCCGCGAGCTTCTGTGCGGCCTGATCCTCGTCCTGCGTGGACTCGCCCATCAGGTCCACCGTCGCCAAGCAGCCCTGGCGGTTTAGCTCCTTGATGGTCTCGACGGCTTCTGGAATCTCCTCGCCGGCGATGTAACGGCCCGAGATCACCCGCACCAGAGGCCGCGGGATGACGGGCACGGAGTTCGCTATAACCTTGTCTACTACCCCCACGTGGCTGACCTCCTATCTTCCGATCCTGTTCCGGGTGCCAAAAGTTCCAGAAGCACCGGGATGGCGGACCGTCCGGCCGTCCGGATAATCCCGGTGACCGGACGATCCATGCGACTATTTTCTACACCCATACCCTTACACCCGCTGCTCGAACCTCCTTGTGGAGACTCTTACGGATGGGTCCGGGTACCTAGCTACCGGACTCGCTCACACCGTTCAGCTCGCTCTGCACGGCCTCGAAGTCGTCTTCCATGCTCTGTGACGGCGCGGCGCCGAGCGGGTTGAAGAGGAAGATGCACGCGAGGCCTATGGCGAATCCTGGTAGTAGCTCGTACCATTCGGTGCTGCTCAGGAACGGGATAAAGTTCCAGATCAGCACGGTCAAGCCGCCGGCGAGCATACCCGCGATCGCGCCGACCCGGTTCATCTTACGCCAGAACAGCGACATGATGATAATAGGCCCGAAGGTCGCGCCGAACCCGGCCCAGGCATAGGAGACGAGCCCGAGGACGCTGCCGCCCTGAAGCGCCAGTATGTAGGCGACTATGGCGAGCCCGATCACGGTAAAGCGCCCGATCCAGAGCAGGAGTATGTCCGAGGCATCCCGGTTCAGGAACGTGCGGTAGAAGTCCTCCGAAAGCGCCGACGAGGCGACGAGGAGCTGCGAGTCCGCGGTGCTCATCACGGCGGCCAGGACCCCGGCGAGGAGTATCCCGCCGATCCAGGGGTTCACCGTCTCCTGCACCAGGTTTATGAACACGGTCTCCGGGTTCGAGAGCGGCTGGCTGAAGTAGGTGATGCCGACGATCCCGACGATTATCGCGGCGGAGAGCCCGGTAACGACCCAGATCGTCGCGATCTTGCGCGCCTTCGGGACCTCGTTGTGGGAGCGGATGCCCATGAAACGGGCCAGGATGTGAGGCTGCCCGAAGTACCCGAGTCCCCACGTGAGCCCGGCGATTATGCCTACCCCGCTCAGGGAGGAACCGCTAGTCCAACTGCCACCCGACAGCTCGACGTTGCCGGTTACGGAGAGCAGCGCCGAGTTGGCGGACTCTATCCCGCTTACCACGGCGCCCACTCCTCCAACCGCGATAACGGCGAAGAGCGGCACCAGTATTATTGCCACCCACATCAGGCTTCCCTGGAAGAAGTCGGTCAGGCTTACGGCCGCGAAGCCTCCGAGGAAGGTGTAGGAGATTATCACGACGATCGCTACGGTGATGGCAACGGCGTTACTCAGCCCGAAGACCTCGTTGAAAAGTATCCCGCCGGCGACCAGCCCGGAGGACACGTAAACCGTGTAGAAGATTATGATGGTGAGGCCCGAGATCACCCGCAGCAGATGACTCCGGTCCTCGAAACGGTTCTCGAAGTACTCGGAGAGCGTTATGGAACCGGCCGCGCTCTCCTCGTGCCCGGCCCGCTCGGTGTAGACCCGCAGGCGGGACGCGATTAGCCGCCAGTTGAAGTACGTCCCGATCATGAGCCCGACGGCTATCCAGCCCGCGCCTAGCCCGCCTATATACGCCGCACTGGGCAACCCGACGAGCAAGAACGCGCTCATGTCGCTCGCCTGGGCGCTCAACGCCGAAACCCAGCTACCCAGGCTCCTCCCGCCGAGCACGAAGTCCGAAAGACTCTTATTCCTCTGGTAGACCCAGACCCCGATCCCCATCATCCCCGCTAGATATACGAAGAACGTAGCGATCGCCGGTAACGCTGCAGGCATCTCACCCCTCTCCTTTCCAGGACCCTTGGGCCCTCCCGGTCTCCAAAGACAACGGGGCCATTCGCCACTCTAGAACGCATGCTCCATAAACCGCGAGCGCGCTGCCCACCCCGTAAGCCTCGTATACCCCGCTCACCCCGGTCGTGGGATGCATCCGTCTCGCGAAGCGAACTTCGGAAGCCCCACGCAACCTTGCTTCCACCTCCCACAAAGTGCCTTGCCACTTGTGCTGCAGGCACTATATTGGATATTGTATCCAAAGTCAAGTACAAGGATCGGCGGTCGCCCCGGGTGGGCGGGGAGGTGAGGCTCAGGCTTGTTACGCCGGCCGGGTGGCTTTTTTCGGGTGACCCTGGTTTGCCTCATTGACGGGTAGCCGGTCCAGGTGCTCCTGTAGCAGCCCGCTGATGTCCTGTATGTGGCGGGCCAGGAGGGCCTCGGCGGCCCCGGACTCGCCCCGGCGGCACAGCTCCAGCAGCTCGCGGTGCTCGTGCTGAGGCTTGTCGTAGTCGGCGAGGGCGAGGTGGAAGCGAATGTAACGCTCGAAGGCGGTGTGCTGGGACTTTATGAGTGAGATCAGGCGCGGCCTCTCGGCGGGGGCGAAGAGCGCCTCGTGGAAGCGCCAGTTGAGCTCGCCCCAGCTTTTGCGCAGGTCCTCCTCCGCGTCTATGAGATTCAGCACCTCCCCCGCCCGGTCCAGGCTCTCCCGGCTCATCATGGGGAGCGCCCGGCGCAGGGCGAGCGTCTCCAGGCTGACCCGAATCTCCGAGATCTCCTCGACCTCCAGGTAAGACAGGCTCGTGACGACCGCGCTCCTGTGGGGGTGGAACTCCACGAGCCCCTCGCCCTCCAGCTGCCGGAGCGCCTCGCGGACGGGGATGCGGCTGACGCCGAACCGCTCGCCGAGCTCCTCCTGGCGCAAAGCCTCCCCGCCGGCGAGCGTCCCGCCGAGGATGGCCTCTCTAAGACCCTCCGAGACCATGTCCTGCGTCGTGCGGTACCGGCCCGTGACTTCAAAAGCTATCTCTTGTATCCCCATGCGAGGCATTATATTGGATACAAAAACAGAATACGCGAGGGCCCGGCTCCAACCTTTCTCCGCCCGAGCCGGGCCCCGTGACCGCGTAAGCGTACGCGAGTCCGAGTTGCGTCCGTACCCGAATAACGGTTAAATCGTATATCGAGTGTTGCTGAAACGATTTACGAGATGAGTTCACGAGCGTACGTTGGAGCATGGATCGGGAGGTTGTATGGAGTATCGTAGGCTTGGCCGCACCGGGCTCATGGTCTCGGAGTTGTGCCTGGGCACGATGACCTTTGGCAACGAGGCGGACGAGGAGACCTCGAAGGGGATCACGGACCGGTTCGTGGAGGCCGGCGGCAACTTCGTTGACACGGCGAACGTGTACTCGCGGGGCGTCTCCGAGGAGATCACGGGCCGCGCGATAGAGAATCACGACCGCGAGGACATAGTGCTGGCAACGAAGTTCCGGTTCCCGATGGGGGACGGCCCGAACGACTCCGGGGCCTCGCGCAAGCACGTGATCGCGGCCTGCGAGGCGAGCTTGAAGCGGCTCGGCACGGACTACATAGATCTGTACCAGATCCACTGCTGGGACGCCCACACGCCCATAGAGGAGACGCTTTCTGCGCTGGACGACCTGGTGCAGAGCGGCAAGGTCCGCTACATCGGGGCGTCGAACTTCACCGGCTGGCAGCTGGAGAAGTCCATCCGCGTCAGCGAGCGCGAGGGGCTGGCGCACTTCGACTGCCTGCAGCCACAGTACTCCCTGATCGTGCGTGACATCGAGCGCGAGGTTCTGCCCGTGTGCCGGGAAGAGGGCCTTGGCGTGATCCCGTGGAGCCCGCTGGCCGGAGGCTTTCTGACGGGCAAGTACTCCCGCGAGGACGCCCCGCCCGAAGACACCCGCATGGCTAGCTGGACCGATACCTGGGAGCGCCACGCCACCCCGGAGAAGTTCGACGTCGTGGACCGGGTAAGGGAGATAGCGGAGGATCGCGGCAAGGAGCCCGCGCAGGTCGCGCTGAACTGGGTCAAGGACAGGCCCGGCGTCACCGCGCCGATCATCGGGGCGCGCAGCCTGGATCAGCTGGAGAAGAACCTCGCGGCGACCGGCTGGTCTCTGTCGGAGGGCGAGCTCGACTCCCTCGAAGAGACCGCAACTCTGCCCTATGCGTACCCGTACAACATGATCGCCCGGGCAAACGCTTGAAGCGTCCCGGGGAGGCGGAGCGGCGGGGATCACGGGAGCAGGGAGACTGTACGGCCGCCGAGGCGGAGACTATAGTACCGGCCTGAATGTGCCCGAGGGCACACAAAGCGCACTCGGTAAACGCGATGAACGCGGTAAACGCGGTGAATGAAGTAGAGAACGAGGGAAGCGAGGAACGGAATGCAGGAAATGCAGGAGAGCTTTAAAGAACAGCCGGAGACGTTGGAGGGCGTGGAAGTCGGGCGGGACGACGAGATCATGTGCCTGCTATCCAAGTTCTTCAACGGCTTCTCGAACCCCACCCGGCTCTCGATCCTGCTGCTCCTGGCCCGGCGGGGCGAGACCCGGGTCGGTGAGCTGGTCGAAGAGCTGGAGGCGCCACAGCCCAGGATCTCGGATCACCTGCGGTGCCTCTCCTGGTGCGGGTACGTCGGGGTGCGCCGGGAGGGCCGCAACGCCTTCTACTCCATAGCCGACAGCCGCGTGATGCAGATGATCTGCCTGGGTGAGTCGCTGCTGCGCGACAACCTGGAGCGCGTCGAGGCCTGCGGCGTGACCGCCGAGCCGGCCTGCTAACAAAGACAAAGAGTCAGCAGACCCCGCGCTCCAGGACTAGAAAACCCCTGTAAAGCTCCTATAACCCCCTATAGCGAGGCCTGGTAGCTCTCACGTTCCTCCACGCGGCTCATCCAGGCGGAGACGTTCGGGTAGTTACCCAGGGATACGTCTCCCCCGTCATCCAGCCCGCGCAGGCGCTTGAAGGCCCCGGCGTGGGCGATGTCCGCGAGCGAGAACCCGCCGGACAGGTACTCCCGGCCCTCTAGTCTGCTCTCCACGGCCGAGAGCGCAGTGCCCAGGTTCTCCAGCGGCTCGGAGAGCTCGCTTTCAGGCTCGCCACGCTCGCGGCGGAAGCTGACCTTGAACACGGCCGGGTAGAAGCTCTCGTCGGCAGAGACCATCCACACACGGGCGAAGGCTCGCTCTTTTGCCTCCTCCGGCAACAGCGGCCGTTCCTCGTACACCTCGTCCAGGTACTGGTTTACCGCGTTCGACTCGTAGAGCGCGTCGCCCTCGTCCACGGCCAGCACGGGCACCTTGCCTGTCGGGCTGACGCTCAAAAACTCCTCGCTCTTGTTCTGCAGGTCTACCTCGCGGTTCTCGAAGTCCGCATCCTTCTCTTGCAGGACCATCCTGGTCCGCATCGCGAACGGTCAACCCTGGGTATTGTAGAGTACCGGCTTCATCCAAACCTCCTGAGAGATGCGTAAAATACATCCGGTTTAACGTTTGCGAGGCAGATCTTAGCATGAGACTCGTGCGTTACCGTGAGCGTAATCTCCAACGGTACCCCGATACATGGTAGGCTGGCATGTCTCCGTTTTCCGTTTACGAAGGTGCCCTCCGCGGGAACACGAGGTAGGTTGAGGAACAAAAGAGAGACACGACGAAGATAGATCGGGCAGAAGGAGCTTTGATAGTGGCACAGGCGCAGGACATAAGACAGGCGATAGGTGAGATCTCGGCGCTCGAAGGCCCGATACTCTCGGCGTACATCCACGTGGACCCGGGGGTCTCCCAGAATCAGGAGCAGGCCTACGAGGTGCGCGCCCGAAACGCGATGGACGAGGCGGGCGTGCCAGAAGAGGTTGCCGACAGGGTGCGTCACACCCTGGGTCAGGAGAAGCCCGAGGCCCGGAGCATGGCGATCTTCGCCGACGAGAGCGGGATGCTGGAGCTGTACCGGCTACAGGTGGCCCTGCCCGAGACCGTCCGCTGGGGCGAGCCGAACGTCTCGCCGATGCTACTAGCGTTGGACGAGCAGGAGCCCTACGGCGTGGCGCTCGTGGACGCCGAGAACTTCCGGTACTTCGTCATCTCGCGCGTGCAGGCCCCGGCCGGAGAGGCGCTGGAGCACAAGGGCAGCGGGTACCTGGAGGTGGATACCTCGCCCTCGACCCCCGGCCCGCGCGGCGGCATGGACCGCGACGCCCAGAGCCGACGCACCGAGCACAACATCGCCGAGTTCTACAACGAGCTCGGCGGCCAGATCCGGGACATCACCTTCCGCGAGGGCGTGCAGCGCCTGATCCTGGCCGGCCCCAAGGAGCGGACCTCTGACCTGCGCTCCCGGCTGCCGCAGGACGTCGCCAGTCGCGTCGTGGCCGAGGAGAACGTGCCGCTCGACGCCCCCGACGGCGACATCATAGACCGTCTCGAGGAGGTACGCGAGAACTCCGAGCACGAGCGTGCCGGGGAGCTACTGGCCGAGATCCGGGAGTCCGGCGTCTCCGGTCTGGACCGTACCGTCGAGGCGCTCCAGATCGAGAACCGGGTGCATCACCTCGTGGTCTTATGGGACATCGAAGGTGAGATCCGGTGGTCCGACGAGGAGCAGATGGCCGTACAGGACATCACCCAGACCGAGACCCTCTCCGGCGCCGAGACCCGCGTGCGCCCCCTGATGGACGTGCTGCTGGACCTCGCCGCCACCCGTGGAGCCCGCGTGGACTTCATGCGCGGCGAGGACGAGAACGCCGTGACCCTGCGCGACGAGTTCGGCGGCGTCGCGGGACGCACCAGGTTCTAACGGTAGGCGGATAGAGGCCGAGGGGCGCGAGTCCGGCTCCGCGCCTCTCGAACGCTCCCTTTCCCGGATCGTCTCGGTGGCTATCCGGGTATAAACTCTCCAACCGGGCCGCGCTGGCTGTCCGCGCTATATCATGGCAGGTACGCCTTCCACGGCCGGCTTCAGCTTACGATCTGGACTGTGCCCAGGACAGCTATGATCATGATCGTGCGCGGAGCACACCGGGAGGCCGCCGCGTCCCACCCGGACCCAGATCTGGCCCTCGAAGAGCGGCACGCCGGCGCGGCTCACGATGTAGTTCGGTCCGGCGTCGCCGGCGGTTGTGCCTCCTAACTCCATCCCCTCGATCAACTCTTGCAGCGCGGCCCTGTGCGTGCCCGGTGACGTCGCCGCCTGCGAGGCTTGCCCGCACGCTTTTGAGGTAATCGCCGGACAACGGCTCCACCCCTCATCCGTGGCCTACTGCGCTCCAGGATATTCGAGCCCAGATTCTACGCCAGAGGCCGCGCGAGCCCACGGCGGCTGTTACAGTAGCGTCATGCAAGGCGTAAAGGGCTATGAGGAGATCTGGGAGAGCTTCGTCTCCGAGCGGACGCTGGAGTTCGGCGGACACCGGGACCCGGAGTGGCAGTCTGGCCACGAGCTCTCGGCGTCGTTCGTGATCCCGGTAGACGTCTCCCGGTTCGCGGACAGGCTGCAACCGATGCGGGACGCGCTGGAGAACGAGCCCTACGTGTCGCTGCACCCGGATCACTTCATGCACATAACGCTCCTGCTTTTGGGCTTTCTAACGCCGGAGCCAGAGGAGACCAACGAGGTCTCCAGCCGGCGGTTGACGGAGCTCGGGGAGCACGCAAAGGAGGCGCTGGCGGACTTTCCGCCGTTCTCGGTGGAGCTCGCGAACCTCAACGCCTTCCCCGGCGCGGCGTTCGTCGAGGTCCACGACGGCGGTGGGATCTCCCGCCTCCAGGACACGCTATGCTCGGGCTGCGGGCTCAAACGTCCCCCCGGCCCTCCCCACCTCACCCTCGCCTACCTCCAGGCCCCGGACGGCACCCCGGCACCGGACAGCCTCGTCTCGGCGGTCTCCGAGTACCGGGACTGGCCGGTCGGCACCCTGGAGGTCGAGCGCGCCGAGCTCACTCTCCTGAACGTCCGCGACGAGTACCCGGAGCCCAGGACCCTCTGCGAGTTACCGCTTTCCGGCCGCCGGGAGGCTACCGGAAAGGCTTGAAGTAGGGATGTCGGGAGCCGGAAAGCAGGAGAGTCTGCGCTACGGTGCGAGTCCGGCGGGACCCTGGAGGGGCGTGACCTTATCGGGAGGCAGCGGGAAGCGTTACGCACGCGATGCGAGTCGGGAGATCTTCCGGACGGCCTACCGCAGCCTCGTCGCTCCCCCTCCCGACTCGGCCTGACCGGCTCAGGCGCCCGGGTGTGGCGACCCCGGAGAGACGAGCCGGCGCAGGACGCCCGCCCCGGGCCGGAGCGCCTCTCCGGAGCCCCCGAAACGCACCACGACCACCCCGCCCTTTTTTATCTTGACCTCCAAGCCGCGCGGGTCGCCGGAGACCATGTACGCGGCCAGCTCGTGCAGGCTCGGCCGGTGCCCGACGAGCGCCACGGCTCCTGTACGGGGGAGTTCGCCTCTGGCTATCGCCGCCGTCAGGGCGGAGAACATGTCGGCCGCGGGCGTCTCGGGCGCCAGCTCGGGTAGCTCGCGTGGGGCGGGCCACAGGCCCTCGGATTCCAGTATCCCGGCGGTCTGCCAGGCTCTCGTGAGCGGGCTGCTAAAGACCGCGCCGACCCCGCTCTCCAGCCCTCCGAGGGTCCGGGCGGCGGTCCGGAAAGCCTCCTCACCCCCGCGGGTCAGGGGCCGCAGGCGGTCGTCGGGCCAGGCCGCCGGGTCCCGCCGGTGGGCGACGGCGTGCCGCACGAGGTACACGTCCAGCCCGTCACGGCCGCCGATGCCCCGGTGGCCTCCGAGCCCGTCTGGTTCCGGTGTGATCTCCCCGCGCATGACCTTCCGGGCTAACCGCCGTCTGGCCCGGACCCCTCTTCCCGCTCTTCCCGCTCTTCGTGTTCTTCGTGTTCTTCGTGTTCTTTCCGCGCTTTCTTCATCGCCTTCTCCAGGCGTTTGCGGGGCTTGCCCTTTATGCCGGAGTAGGCTGCGGGGAAGTCCCGCCGCAACTCCTCCGCCTCTAGGGTGCGGCGGGCGGCGACACCGCCGGCGGCGAATACGGCCGCGCGCGAGAGTTCGGGCGTACCTTCTCCGGACTCACCGGCCTCGAAGGCTATACGCCTGAGACGTTCCCGGGCGGCCTCGGCATCCTGTAGCCCACCGAGCACGTCCTGGAGGGGTTTTATACGTTTCACGAGCTTGCGGGCGGGGTCTCCGTAGACCTCTTCGAGCGGCTCCACGAGGTAGAGCAGCCGCTTGCAGCGCTTGCGCAGGGCGTGGTAGTCACCGGCGGGGGACTCGGGGCAGATCCGGTCGCCGGTCTTGCGGACGCGCCGGTAGGCGTGGCGGACGAGTTCCGGCGCGGCCTCGACGACGGGCTCGTCGGAGGGATTATTGCGGCGTGAGGGTCCGAGCCGCAGGGTGCGGGAGAGCGTATCCACGAGCCGCTCGTAACGCCCGGAGTCGAGCTCGGCGAGCATCCTCTCCCTGGCCCCGGCGTGCTCGCCCCGGAGTACGCCGCGCAGCTCCTCTAGCGGGCCGTGATCCTCCCCGGGGGAGGAGGCGATACACCTCTCCAGGCTCTCTAGCTGCCCGTCGAGATCCCGCACCTCGCCGAGCACGGTGGCGAAGTGCTTTAGCTCCGGCTCGAAGCGCCGCTCCTCCTCGGGGAGCGCGGCCCGCAGCCGGTGGCCGGCGAGGCGCATACCGTGTACCTCCCCGGGGTCCTCGCCGAGCCGCACGCCGGGCTCGTGGCCCAGGAACTCCCTGAGCTGCCGCCGCATCACGGCGTAGGCGGTCTCCCCGAGGGTGAGCGAGGGGTCGATCTCCTCCGGTCCGAAGTCGGGCTCCTCCGGCGGCTGTATCCCCCGGGCCATGAGACCGGCCCCGAACTTGGACTCGGCGGCCGGCGTGAGCCCGCACGTCTCGCGCAGCTCGGAGACGAAAGGCTCCAGGCTCTCCCGGCCACCGGGCCCCACCTCGACCTCGACCCGGTAGAGCCGGACGGGCCCGGCGCCGGGGACCGGTATCTCGGTCTCGTCTGTGGCGAGCTCTCCGGCTGCCGTGGACTCGGAGGAGCCGCCGTCTGCTGCGGTGGAGGAGAGGGTGAGCGGGTACGCCACCCGGCGGGTGCGGACCTCGAAAAGCTCCCCGAGCCGCCGGTCGGCGGCGAGCGCCCGCAGCCGGGTGCCCACCGGTCCCTCCGTCTCCTCCGGCGCCTCCCCGGAGGAGAGGGGCTCGGAGATCTCCCGCCGACGCCTGACACCGCCACCGCCGGCCTCCGCGAGAGACTTCAGCGTGGCCTCCGAGCTCTTACCGCGGCTGCGGACCCGCAGGGCGTATCCGGCCCGCCACAGCCTCCGGTCCTCGGTGTCGAGGTAACGATCCGTCAGGAGCAGCGTCTTCCCGTCGCCGACCGAGAGGCCGCCGGAGTCGCCAACCGCTCCCCTCTCCACCCTGTCTCCCAGCCAATCCCGTACCGCGCCTATATCCGCGGCCTCGAACTGCCACTCGGTCTCCCGGTGGTCGGTAGCCGTCTCGCCCCGCACGCCCGTCCTCTGTGAGTCGCCTGAGTCGCCTAACATGGACTATCTACAATAGCACCACTCACGTTTTTCCCGCCAGCTTCCCGGCTCTCTCAGACTCCTACTGGTAATCTTTGACCTTCTATGGCGGGTCTTGCAGGAGTGCGGCCTGGCTGTCGAATGGTTCCCCGCCCTGCGGCGGGTGCAGGCGCTTGGAGGTCCCGTCGGGGCGTAGCTCCCAGGCGTTCGCGGTGTCGGCGAGCTGGAGGTCCAGGATGTTCCGGACCTTCTCGCGGTGGCGTCTCTCGCGCAGCGGGAAGAGCGTCTCCACGCGGCGGTCGAGGTTGCGCTGCATGAGGTCGGCGCTGGAGAGGTACACCTTCTCGTCAGCCTCGCTCTTGCCCGAGCCGTCGTGGAAGGCGTAGGCGCGGGCGTGCTCCAGAAAGCGTCCGACGATGGAGATGACGCGGATGTTCTCGCTCACCCCTTCGAGACCGGGCCGCAGGCAGCAGATGCCGCGGATGATCATCTCTATCTTGACCCCGGCCTGTGACGCCTGATAGAAAAGCTCTATAAGGCGCGGGTCGGTCAGGGAGTTCATCTTGCAGGTGATACGCGCGGTCTCCCCGGCTCCTGCCTTCTCGATCTGCTCCCGGATCAGGCTCGCCAGCCCGTCGCGCAGGTTCAGCGGAGAGACCATCAGTCTGTGGTACTCCTCCTGCTCGGAGTAGCCGGTGAGGTAGTTGAAGATGTCCGAGCCGTCCTCCCCGACCTCCTGGTCGGCGGTAAAGTACGAGAAGTCCGTGTACAGCCGGGCCGTAGAGGGGTTGTAGTTTCCGGTGCCGAGGTGGACGTAGCGCCTAAGGGTCGTGTTCTCTCCCGAGCCCTCCCGGCGCACCACGAGGCAGACCTTGGCGTGGGTCTTGAGGCCCACTATCCCGTAGGCGACGTGTACGCCCCGGGCCTCTAGCTGCCGGGCCCAGGTGATGTTCGGCTCCTCGTCGAAGCGGGCCTTCAGCTCAACGAGCGCCGCGACCTGGGTCTGCTCGTCCCGGGCCTCAGAGAGAGCGTCCACGACCGGGGAGTTGGATCCCACCCGGTACAGGGTCTGTTTTATGGCGAGCACGTTCGGGTCGGCGGCGGCGGCGCGGGCGAAGTCCACGAACGGCGAGAAAGACTCGTACGGGTGATACAGCAGGATGTCTCCCTGCCGGATGGCGGAGAAGACCGAGCCCGATCCCCGGAACTCGGGCGGGTAACGCGGGGCTATCGGGGCGTAGAGCAGGTCGGGGCGGTCGAGCTTCGTAAGGTCCGAGAGATCCGCCAGCCCTATGGGCTCCGGGACCGCGTAGACCGCGCCCGGCCCGACCTTAAGGTTGTCGGCGAGCCACTCTCTGAGCTCCTCGGGCATCCCGTCGGTCACGACGAGCCTCACGCTCTGGCCGAACCAGCGGCTCTCCAGCTCGCCCTCGATGGTCTGCAAGAGGTCGGCCGCCTCGTCCTCCTCTATGTCGAGGTCGGCGTTGCGGGTCATCTGGAACACGTAGCTCGCGGCCACGCTCTTGCCCGGGAAGAGCTCGTCGAGGTTCGCGGCTATGACCTCCTCGATGCGGACCAGCCGGTGCTCGTTGCGGGCACCGGCCGCGCCCGCGGCGGCCCCAGTTTCCTCCTCCCTGTTACCGCTCCTATCGTCCTTACCGACCTCGGGCACGGGCATGAAGCGGTCTATGGTGGCGGGGACCTTGATGCGGGCCATCACCTTGCGCCCGTCCTCCTCCTCTATGACGACCAGCAGGTTAAGCGACAGGTTCGAGATGTGCGGGAACGGGTGCGAGGGATCTATGGCGAGCGGGGTGAGTATGGGAAGCACCTCGCGGGCGAACCTCTCCCTGAGCCCTTGCCGCTCGCGCTTTAGGAGCCTCTCGTGGGGGACGAGCTTTATGCCTTCCTCGGCGAGGGCGGGCATCAGCTCCCTGTCCATTATGCGCCGGCGCTCCTCGAAGAACTGCTCGGTGTGCTCCTTGACCCGGGCGAGCTGCTCCTCGGGGGTCATGCGATCCGGTACGGGGTTCGTGAGCCCGGAGGCGACCTGCTGCTGTAGCCCGGAAACCCGGATCATGAAGAACTCGTCCAGGTTGGTCTCGGAGATGGCGACGAACCTGACCCTCTCCAAGAGTGGATGCCGGTCGTCGCGGGCCTGGGCCAGCACCCGGTCGTTGAACGCGAGCCACGACAGCTCCCGGTTTATGTACAGCGCCGGGTCGGAGAGATTCTGGCCCGTCGGGTCCGTGCCGTGGCCGCGCTCCACCGCCTCCCGGTGCTTGGCCTCCCGGTGGGCGGTCTCCCTGCGTACGGTATCCGTCATGCTCCCTCCTCGATAAGCGTCCCGTGACCTCCGACGCCCCCGAGCTCCCCGGCCATCGTGAGGACCGCCCCCTCCCGGAGGCCGCCGCGCACCACCACGAGGCGCTCGCGGCCGAAGTGCTCCAGCACCGCCGCCAGGGTCTCCGCGGCGGCCGGCAGCACCCGCGCCCGCTCGGGGGCGAGACCCTGCTCCCGGGCCAGCACGCCAGAGGGCCGGTCGCTTATCTCCGACGCGAGGCCGCGCAGCCTCCCCTGTGTGAGGGTGTCGCGGGTGATCTTGACCATCGCCCGTGCCGAGCCGCCCACGGCGACTATCGGGGTGTCCTCCGGTAGCTCCCAGCCCGTTAGCGCGCCAAGGCTCTTCAGGTCGTTTAGGACGCCCTCGCGCACCCGGGATAGATCCTCCGGGGAAGGCGGGTCTCCTTCCACGTAACGCTCCGTGGTGCGGTTGGTGCCCAGTGGCAGAGAGACGCGGGCCGTGGGCCCGCCGGAGGCGTCGCCCAGTATGAGCTGGGCCGAGCCGCCGCCGAGGTCCACCACTAGCGCCGGGCTCTCCCACGAGATACCGGCCCAGCTCCCGGCCGAGAGAGCGCCCCGGAAGCCGAGCAGAGCCTCCTCCTCGCCGGATATGAGCCTGACCCCGAGCCCCGTGCTCCGCCGCACCCGCTCCGTGAGCTCAGGCCCGTTATCGGCGTCCCGCACGGCGCTGGTCGCGAGCACCGCAGGCTCGGCCGCGCCGTTGAGAGCCGAGATGCGGGCGAACATCTCGATGGCCGAGGCCCCGACCTCCAGCCGCCCGGCCTCGATGCCGCCGGTCTTCTCCACGCCCGAGCCGAGCCTGGCCGAGACCTTCTCGCCGGTAACCGGGACCACCGCCCCGCCATCCACCTCACCGACCAGCAGGTGGATGGTGTTCGAGCCGACGTCTATTACCCCGTATCTCTGGTTTTCGGAATTTCCTCGGCTTACAAGGCTCTCCCGGCTCAACCCGACCTCCTAGCAATCCCGGCTCCGGGCCCGCGCATACGCGTATAACGCGCATACGCGTATAACCTCCCACATCCGGGATCATAACACCGCCCGAGACGACCCGGACTTCGTGGTATCTTCAGGTTATCGGGAATGACTCTCAGTTTGGAGGTAGCGGGCTTGAGCAAACGAGAGGCCGGGATGGACCGGATGGGACAAGAGGAGGTCGCGGTCTGGCTGGAAGAGATGGCCGCGCGGATCAGGAGCGGCACCTTGACGGTGGACGGGGAGAGGTTGGATCTCCCGGCGCAACTCGGGTCCAGCGTGAAGAGCAAGACCAAGGACGGCCACCGCCGGCTAAAGCTCGAGATCGAGTGGCCAGAAGAGCCGGGCCCCGCCAAGACCTCGAAAAAGGACGAAAAGAAGAACGAGAAGAAGGGTAAGAAGAAAAGCAAGCAAGACCGAAAGGTCGAGAAGGACGAGAAAACGCCGGAGTACGCGCAAGACGCCGCCTCGAAGCAGGAGACCGGAGGACCGGGACCCGGTACGAACGGTAGCGTCCACGGCGGAGAGGCCGTGGAGACCGCAAGAAGCTCCGGCAAGTGTGGCAGCGTCCGCGACTACGACTCGCACGTGCTGGTGTGCAAGGGCGGCGACTGCTCGAAGAAGGGCGGCAGGGAGACCAAAAAGGCGCTCAAGAGCGGCCTGCGCGCGGAGGGCCTGAACGGGGACGTGCGGGTGGACTCCGTGGAATGTCTCGGCCTGTGCAAGCAGGGTCCGAACGTAATCGTCTACCCCGAGGGTAGCTGGTACCTCGGGCTCAAGGAGGGCGACGTGCCAGAGGTCGTCGAGAAGCACCTCGCGGGCGGCGAGCCCGTCGAGCGTCTCGCCGCCGAGCGCAGGCCACGCAAGGGGGCCGCGCAAAAGGCGAAGGGGTAGGTAGGCCGCCCGGCGGCTGCCGGACGGCCTACCTCTCGCCCGCCGTGAGGCTCCTCAGGTACTCCAGAGCCTGGCCGGCCGGGATCACGTCCCCGTATTTGGCCTCGATATCGTAGAGGTTTGCCTCGTGGGCTCCTGGGTTGCGGTCACCGACCGCCTCTCGCGGGACCACGGGGCGGAACCCGTACTGCAGGGCGTCCACTACGGTCGCCCGCACGCAGCCGGAGGTCGAGGCCCCGGTCACCAGCAGGGTGTCAACGCCCGCGGCGGTCAGCGCGCTGGAGAGCCCGGTGCCGAAGAACCCGGAGGCGAAGAGCTTGTTCAGCACCGGCTCCTCCTCGCGCGGGGCGAGGCGCGGGTCTATCTCGGCCCAGCGGCTGCCGGCTTCAAGGTTTAGCAGCGCCGGGATCTTGTCTATAAAGGCGGCCGCGGTCAGCTTGTCCGACTCTCGGTAGGCGACGGTGGTGAAGACCACGGGGACCCCGGACCCGCGAGCCGCCTCCAGCAGCCGGGCTATCTCGCCAACGGTGGTTTCGAGGTCGCAGGCCAGCGGCGAGTCCGGGTCGGTGAAGCCCAGCGTCATGTCTATGACGGCGAGGGCCGGGCGCGCCCCGACCCCGCCCCGGCCGCCGAAACCCTGGATCTGGCCCATCCTCTAGCGGCCTAGCTCGCCGGAGAGCCACTCGTTGAACCGGCGGCGGGAGCCGGAGATCTCGGCCCGGTGCTCTTCGAGAGAGGGTATAGGACCGAGGTCGAATCGCGAGGCCTTCTCGGTTCTCGCGGACCTTAGCTCCTCCCGGCGCCGCCGCGTCTTCTCGGGGTCGGGAGCCCCGGCGTCGCCGAAGACCACACCGTAGACCTCCACCGCGGCCCCGGGGCTCACCAGGCCCCAGCGGACGTCTTTGGCCACGGCGTCGGGGTCGCGGTCGAGCGGGTCTCCGACGCCCCCGGCTCCGGCGGTCTCGAAGACCAGCAGGTCGCCGTCACGGACCGGCACGTCGCGCACCTTGGAGGGGAGCTCCACCTCCTCGCCGTCGGGCCGGATCAGGCGCTTCGCCGAGCCCGCGCCCGGCTTACCACCCGCCACGCCGTAGGGGTAGGTGTGGGCGCGGTCGTCCTGGTAGGTTATGTAGCCTTCGGCCAGGAAGCGGTACGTCCGCCTCACCCCGCAGCCGCCCCGGTTCTCCCCGGCGCCGCAGGAGTCCTGGCGGGCCTCGTAGCCCTCGACGAGCAGCGGATAGTACTTCTCCATGTACTCGACCGGAACGGCCAGGAACTCGGGCCACCACGAGTGTCCGTCGAGGCCGTCCTTGCCGGGGATGGCGGGGATGCCGCCGTAGAGTATCTCCATCGTCTGGAAAGGCTCGCCGTCGTCCTTGACGCCGGAGTAGACGAAGTTCGGGCTGGTGCCGTAGGAGCCCGAGACGTTGAACCCGATTGCCCTGGCGTAGACCGCCCCGAGCACGTCGAACAGGCGCGCCATCACCACCAGACGGTTGCTCAGGGGGGCCGGAGCCTTCGGGCGCAGGACGCTGCCCTCGGGGATGTTTACCTTGATAACGTCGGCGTAACCGTCGTTAAAGAGTATGGTCGGATCCACGGCGGAGATCAGGAAGACCCCCGCGAACATCTGGAACATCTCCTTGTTCAGGAGGAAGTTGACCGGGCCGGGGACCTGGGCGTCGGTGCCTTCCCAGTCCAGATACAGTTCGTCCCCCTCGCGCCACATGGTCAGGTTGAGCTTTATGGGGCCGTTGCCGAGACCGTCGTCGTCGGTGTAGTCCTCGAACTCGAACCGCTCGCCTTCGGGTATGAGCTGCCGGATCAGGGCCATTATGCTGTTGCGGGTCCGGTCGAGCAGCGCGTCGCAGGCTTCGAGGTAGGTATCCTTGCCGAAGCGGTCGCAGATGTCCTTTACCCGTTGCGCCCCGGCGGCGGTCCCGGCGGCTATCGCCATCACGTCGGCGCGGGTCTCGCGCGGGGTGCGCGAATTGTGGCAGAAGGTGCGTAGTATCTCCTCGTTCAATCGCCCCGCGTCATAAAGCTTGACGGGAGGCATGCGGATACCCTCCTCGTAGATCGAACGCGCGTCCACGGGGATAGAGCCAGCCGTCGAGCCGCCGACGTCCATGAGATTGCCCCATTGTAATGCGTAACCGACATGCTCGTCGGAGTGGAAGATCGAGCGTATGAGGAGGATGTCCGGCAGGTGTGAGGTCGAGCCCTCCATCATGTAGGGATCGTTGACGGCTATTACGTCGCCTTCTTTGAGCTCTTCGAGGGTGTAGGGCGAGTGCTCTATGACGGTGCTGACGGGGCTGCCGAACTGGCCCACGATCATGCGCCCCTGACGGTCGGCGATCATGGGGAACTCGTCGGCCTGCTCCCGGATCACGGGGCTCACGGCGGTCGTGATGAGCACCCGGTCCATCTCGTGGCGGACGTTCTTCAGGGCGTTCTCGATGATGTCGAGGGTGACCTGGTCTATGTCGTGCTCGCGCACGAAGTCGGGCAGACCACCCTGTGACGAATGCTGTGAATGGGACGAGCGGGACTCTTCACCAAGCATATCTACGCCTCCTCCAGGATCTGTGAGTCCTCTAAGCTCTGCAGGCTCTCTATGAGGACGTTGCCGAAACGGTCCACGGCGGCCCGGTACCCGGGTTCGACGACGGTCGTGGTGTCGGGCTGGGCGATTATCGCCGGTCCGATGACCACGTTGCCGGGGCGCAGCCGGTCGCGGGCGTAGGTCGGGCTCTCGTGCCAGCCGCCGAAGTAGACCGGCTCGTGGGACTCGATAGCGCCAGAGGCATCCTCGCCGGCCCCGTTCTCCGAGGGGGTCAGGGAGACGCCTTTTATCTTGCCCCGCCCCACGACCCGCAGCGTCGCCATCTCGAGCGGCGAGTCCGGCAGCTCGAAGTTGTAGCGGCCCTTGTGCTCCGGCTCGAAACGCTCGCGCAGGAACGTGCAGTCGGCCCCGTTACCGCCGTCCAGCCCATCCAGTTCATCCAGCTCGCCTAACTCCACCCGGCACGGGATCTGGATGTTCTGTAGGTAGTAGCGGCAGTCCACGTACAGTTCGTAGTCGCGCTCGGAGCCGTCCACCCCCTCTCCGGCGAGCCATTCCTCCGCCTGGGAGAGCAGGGACTGTAGGCGCTCCTTGAGGTCTGTGGCGGAGGTCTCCTCGGCGAGCCGCAGGTAGGTCTCGGGGAACTCGTTCTTGGTATCCGACGAGAGAAAGCCGAACGCGCTCATCACCCCCGGCGTCGGCGGGATCACGACGGGCCTGGAGCGGATCAGGCGCGCCAGCGCGCAGGCGTGCAGCGGACCGGCCCCGCCGAAGGCGACCAGCCCGAACCCGCGCGGGTCGTGGCCCCGCTCCACACTCACCACCCGCAGCGCCGCGTGCATGTTCTCGTTGACGATCTCCAGGATGGCCTCGGCGGCCTCCTCCACGCTCATGCCCAGGGGCTCGGCGACCTTTCCTACGGCCTCGCGGGCCGCCGCTTCGTCGAGCGCGAGGGTGCGCCCCAGCCGGGCTCCGGGCGAGATGCGGTGCAGCACCACGTTCGCGTCGGTGACGGTGGGCTCGGTGCCGCCCCGCCCGTAGCAAGCCGGGCCCGGGCTCGCCCCGGCGCTCGCCGGACCGACCTGCAAGGCGCCGCTGGTGGAGACGAAAGCGATAGACCCGCCGCCCGCCCCGACGCTGTGGACGTCGGCGGCCGGAGACTTGAACTGGTAGTACCCGAGAGACATCTCGCGCTGCACCAGCTCCGAGCCGCCGAGGCAGAGGGAGACGTCGGTGGAGGTACCGCCGACGTCCAGCGTAAGCACGTCCTCGACCCCGATCTCCCGCGAGAGGTACGCCGCCCCGGTAACGCCGCCGGAAGGGCCAGAAAGGGCGATCTGGATGGGCCGCGAGGCCGTGGCCCGGGTGCTCATCGCCCCGCCGTCGGAGCGGACTATGGATAGGTTGCCGGAAAAGTTCCTCTCGCGGATCGAGGACTCGAAGCCGTTCATGTAGGTGATGGTGCTCGGCTGGACCGCCGTGTTTATAACGGTCGTCAGGGTCCGCTCGTACTCGCCGTACTCCTGGCCGATGTCCGCCGAGATGGAGACGGCGAGATCCGGGTACATCTCGGCCACGATCTCGCGCACGCGCCGCTCGTGATCAGGGTTCATGTAGGAGTTCAAGAAGCCGACCGCGAGCGCTTCCACACCCCGCTCGACCAGCCCCTCGACGGCGGAACGTACCTCGTCCTCGTCGAGGGGCTTCAGCACGGTCCCGTCGGCCAGGGTGCGCTGGTCTATGCCCCGCGTGTCGGTCGGGTCGGCGGCGGGGTCCGGCTTGACGAGCGCCATCCAGCCGTAGAGCGGCCCCGGGGTCCAGGCGCGGGCGAGGTGCAGGATCTGCTCGTGTCCCTTCGTGGTCAACAGCCCGACCCTGGCCCCCTTGTTCTCCAGGATCATGTTCGTCACCACGGTGGTGCCGTGGAAGAACAGGTTCAGCTCCTCGAACGTGATCCCGAGCCGCTCGCAGACCTTCTCCACGCCGGTCACCACGCCCCGTGAAGGGTCGTCCGGCGTGGACAGGACCTTCTCCTCGGTCAGCCCGCCGGTCTCTTCGTCGAAGGCCAGCACGTCGGTGAAGGTCCCCCCGACGTCTACGGCCACGTTATATGCCATTCTCTCCCCTTCCTTTCCCTGTAAGCCGCGGCCCCGCGGCCTCCCCTTTACGACCCTTTGTTACGACCCTTTACAGTCCTTCACGGTCCTTACGACCCTTTACGGACCCACGAGACCTATCCGGCCACCGGATCGAAGCTCCCCGCCTTGTAGAGCTGCCCCGGCAGCTCCTTGCCGAGTTCCCCGGCCAGCCACCCGGCGCACTCCATTAGCCGGTCGAGATCCACCCCGGTCTCATAACCCATGCCGTGCAGGAGGTACACCAGATCCTCCGTAGCTATGTTGCCCGTGGCCCTCGGCGCGAACGGACAGCCCCCCGTGCCGCCCACGGAGGCGTCGAGCACCCGGGCCCCGGACTCTACGGCGGCCAGCGCGTTCGCGAGCCCCGTGTTCCGGGTGTCGTGGAAATGCCCCCCGACATCCGTCCCGGGCTCCACGGAGCCGGATAGCTCTCCCACGAGCTCCCGAACCTGGGATGGGACCCCGACCCCGATGGTGTCGGCCAGCACCAGCTCGTCGGGCCGTGAAGCGAGGACCTCCCCGGCCAGCCGGAGCACGGTCCCGGCTTCCACCCTCCCCTCAAACGGACACCCGAAGGCGGCCGAGAGCGTTATGGAGACCCGTAAGCCGTCGGATCTGGCACGCTCCGTGAGCCTTGCGGCGAGCGCCGCGCCCTCGGCGGCGGTCGTGTTCTGGTTGCGCCGGGCGAACTCGTCGGTGACCGGGAAGGCGTAGCGTATCTCACCCGCCCCGGCCGCCAGGGCACGCTCGTAGCCCTTCTCGTTCAGCACCAGCCCGGCGAACTTCGAGCCGGACCGGCCTCCGGACATGCCCTGCACTACTCCCTGCATTACCTCCTCGGCCCCGGCCATCTGGGGTACGCGCCTCGGGTTTACGAAGCTCGCGGCCTCGACCCGCGGCAGACCGGCGGCGGCGAGCCTCTGGCACAGGGCGACGCGGGTCTCGACCGAGAGTGTTCTGTCCTCGTTCTGGAGACCGTCGCGCGGGCCCACGTCCACGAGCTCGACCCGCGCCGAACGCGCCGAATGGCGTACTGGATCGTGCATTAGATCACCCCCCGCTCCCCGAGCGCCGCCAGCTCCTCTCCGTCGAGGCCGAGTACGCCACCGTAGACCTCCTCGTTGTGTTGTCCGAGCGCCGGCCCGGTCCACTTGACCCCGCCCGGGGTTCCGGTGAGGCGTGGCACGACGTTCTGCATGGGGACCTCCCCTATCTCCGGGTCCTCGACGCCGACTATGTTCTCGCGGGCGGCGTAGTGCGGGTCGGACAGCATATCTTCCGCGGTGTAGACCTTACCCGCCGGGACCCCGGCCTCGCGCATCGTGTCGAGGACCTCCCCGGCGGTGCGCTCCCGGGTCCAGGCGGAGATCTCCTCGTCCAGCACCTCCTGGTGCTCGCCCCGGGCGTGGTGGGTGGCGTAGCGTTCTTCGGAGGCCCATTCGGCGTGGCCCACCGCCTCCGCCAGACGCCCGAACACGGTGTCGGCGTTGCCCGCTATGAGGACGTAGTCGCCGTCGGAGGTGGGATATATGTTCGAGGGCGCGACAAAGGGCAGGACGGTGCCCGTCCGGTCCCGGACGTGATCCGTTAGCGCGTACTCGGGGATGGTGCTCTCCATCATGGCGAGCACGGCCTCGTAGATCCCTATATCCACCACCTGTCCCATCCCGCCCCGCGCGTCGCGGTTGTAGAGGGCGGTAAGAGCCCCGAGGGCCCCGAAGGTGGCGGCCAGCGAGTCGCCGAGGCTTACGCCGGTGCGCGGCGGCGGCTGGTCGGGGAACCCGGTAACGTGCCGGATGCCGCCCATCGCCTCTCCTATCGCACCGAACCCGGCCTGATCCCGGTAGGGCCCGGTCTGCCCGTAGCCCGAGACCCGGACCATCACGAGACCGGGGTTCGTCTCACGCAGGTCCTCGTATCCCATCCCCCACCGCTCCAGGGTGCCGGGCCGGAAGTTCTCGACCAGCACGTCCGCGCCGTCCACCAGCGAGCGGGCCAGCTTCTGGCCCTCCTCCTCGCGCAGGTTCAGGGTGACGGACTTCTTGTTGCGCGCGATCACGGGCCACCACAGCGTGCGGCCGTTCTTCTGGTGCCGGCCCCAGACCCGCATCGGGTCTCCCTTGCCCGGCGGCTCGACCTTTATGACCTCCGCGCCGAAGTCCGCCAGCAACTGTCCGCAGAAAGGACCGGCCAGGAGACTGCCCATCTCCACCACCCGCACCCCTTCAAGAGGCAGCCCCCCGGAAGCATCTGAGTACGCCTGGTTCAATACTTCTCCTCTCGCCCTTCTCTAAGAGATCGAATCACGAAATCTCTCCCTTCGTAAACGTGCTCGCGCATCACTATCCCGGCCCGCTCGCCGTCCCCAGCCTCCAGAGCTTCGAGAATCCTGCGATGGTAATGGTTGGATATTGCCCGCTCGCGCGGCGTGTACCAGAAGAAAGCCCTGAAGACGAGCGGCACCTGCACGGTCCTCTGGATCAGCTTCTCCAGCCGCCGGTTGTGGCTCGCCGCCACGATGGCCCCGTGGAAATCCTGATTCCGGGCGACCAGACGCCTTATGTTTTCCTCCGGCGTCCCGCCACGCTCCCGCTGTATCTCCAACTCCAAGCGCTCCATCTCCCCGGCAAGCTCCCCCAGCCTCCGCCACTCGGAGGCCCCGATCCGGTCCGCGGCCCGGCGCGCGGCGTGCCCCTCCAGCACGGCGCGCAGGTCGTATATCTCCCACACCTCCTCCGCCGAGAACGAGCAGACCACCGCCCCGCGGTTCTGCGCGATCTCCACCAGACCCTCCGCCTCAAGCATGGCCAACGCCTGGCGGACCGGCGTCCTGCTAACCCCCAGCTCGGCGGCGATCTGCTCCTCGACCAATCGCTCCCCGGGCCGGTGCTCTCCGAGCATGATCCCGCGCCGAATCTCCTCCAGTACCCCGGAATTCCCGACCCTCTGCCCCTGAGCCCCCAACTACAATACCCCCGACACAAAACGCCACAAAAGTTCTTCTGGTTACAGACTATTGTATACAATCTATCCGAACGAAGCACCCCGAGTCAAGCGCGAGACGTTTTCCATCCCGGAATATCGTTAATTAGAGGGTATAAAAGAGCGCGAAAAGCTTAGCTCTGTCTCACAGGAGCCGTGGCGTAATTTCTGTATACAATTTCTATGCAGTTTGGGAGCGTGGAAGTCGGGGGAGGTGCGGCCCCGGGTCAGGCGCTCTGCTTGGGGCTCTCCGGGTGATTGAGGGCCTCCAGTATGGCCCCCGTTACCCGGTTTATGGGTTGGTCCGCGTCCACCACGGAGAGCAGCCCCCGGCTCTCGTAGTGTTCTTTCAGGGGGCCGGCCTCTTCATGGTAGATCTGTAGCTGTTTTCGGATGGGGCCCTCGCCGTCGTCATCCCGGCGGACGAAAGGCCCCGGGTCCATGTGCTCCGAAGGATCGGGCGGCGGGTCATTCTCGGTGTGGTAGACCATGCGCGTGGCCTGGCTGTGTACCCTCCCGCTCACTATGCGGCGCACCAGCTCGTCGTCCGAGGGGCCTTCGAGGGCGATCACGCGCGTAAGCGGCCCTCCCCGGCGACCTTCCAGGCGCTCGTCCAGAGCCTGGGCCTGGGACAGGCTGCGTGGGAAGCCGTCCAGTATCCAGAACCCCGCGGGCTGGAGCCTGGTCCCGACGAGCTCTAGTATCGTCTCATCCGGCACCTGCTCCCCGCGCCGGTAGAAGCCCTCCGCCTGGCGGCCGAGCTCCGTGCCGGCCTCTATGTGTGTCCGGATCATCTCACCCGTGGAGACCCGCATGTAGCCCGTGAGCATCTGCGAGATCCTCTGCGCCTGACTAGTCTTGCCCGCGCCGACGGGACCTATGAACGCCAGCTTCATCCCAACCGCCTCCTCCGTACGCTGCTCTGTCACCAGTCCCGCCACCGGGGTGCCGGGGAACACCGCTCCGCTCTATCCCGGCCCTTACGATTAGTGCCGAAGATTACCCTTCCACCCGCTATTATGAAACATGCCGGACACGTACGGGACGTTTGGATATACTACAGCGTATGAGAGTGGGGGTTCCGAGAGAGATCGCCGAGCAGGAGAGCCGGGTCGCCATCGTGCCGGAGACGGTGGAGAGGCTCGCCAAGCAAGGTATAGCATGCGTCGTGGAGACCGGGGCCGGACAGGGACACAGCCTGGACGAGGACTACGAGGCGGCCGGGGCCAGAGTCGCCGGAGAAGCCTCCGAGGTCTACCGGGAGGCCGACATCATCGTCAAGGTGGCGCGGCCCACGGAAGAGGAGATCCCGCTAATGCACGAGGGTCAGGTGCTCCTGTGCTTCATAAACGGTCCGACCGAGCCCGAGGCGGTCGAGAGGCTCGCCGGGGCCGGGGTTACCGTGTTCTCCAACGAGGCCGTCCCCCGCACCAGCGTCGCCCAGAGCATGGATGCGCTCTCCTCGATGGGCTCCATCGCCGGTTACAAGACCGCCATTATCGCGGCGGACAGCTTCGAGAAGTACGTGCCGATGCTCTCGACCGCCGCCGGGACCACGAAGGCCGCCAAGGTTATGGTCTTCGGGGTGGCCGTGGCCGGGCTGCAGGCGATAGCAATCATGAACCGGCTCGGGGCCGAGGTCTTCGCCTACGACATCCGGCCCGAGACCAAGGACCAGGCCCGCTCGCTCGGCGCGACGTTCCTGGACTCAAACGATCACCGGGAGGACGACGGCCAGGAAGACGAGTACGAGGAGTACCAGCCGACCGGGTTCCGGGGCTTTATGACGAGGCTCGGCTTCTACTCCTTCGCCGAGCCCCCACGCGGGGAGTACGTCGTCGAGGGCGAAGAGGAGGAGGACTCGGGAGAGCCGGAGTGGGACCGGGAGAAGCTCGCCGAGGACCAGAAGCTCGTCAGAGAGCGCATGAAGGAGATGGACATCGTCATAACCACGGCTCTCGTGCCCGGCAGGAAGGCCCCCACGCTGGTGGACCGCGAGATGGTCGAGTCCATGAAGCCCGGCTCGATAGTCGTGGACCTCGCGGCCGAGAGCGGCGGCAACTGCGAGCTCACCGAGCCCGGGGAGACAGTGGAGCACGGGCGGGTCCGGGTGCTGGGTCCGGTGAATTTGCCGAGCCGGATGCCGATACACGCCAGCCAGCTCCTCTCGCGCAACATGCTCAACCTCATTTCGCACATTACGGAGGACGCTTCGGAGGACAAGGACGAGAAAGACGTGAGGCTGAACCTGGACTTCGAGGATGAGATCGTCTCGGGCACCTGTATCGCGCACGCCGGTGAGATCCGGCACGAGCAGATCCGCGAGGCGCTAGAGGCCTCCCACAAACAGCACAAAGAGTCGCACAGAGAGAGCGAGGCGGGCTAATGCAGGAGCTACTCGCGCAGCTAGCCGTTTTCGTGATCGCCGCGTTTTTGGGGTTCGAGCTGATCTCGCGCGTCCCCAACCTCTTGCACACGCCGCTCATGAGCGCGACGAACGCGATCCACGGCGTAATACTCGTGGGCGGCATGATCACGCTCGCCTCCGACGCGAACTTCGCCATAAAGGCGGTAGGCTTTCTCGCGGTATTCTTCGGGGCGCTAAACGTGGTCGGCGGCTTCTGGGTAACGAACCGGATGCTCGGCATGTTCCGCCCGCCCGTCAAGAGGGTCAAGAAGCGGAGAGAGGGGTAGCCCGTGCAGGCGGCGACCTTCCTGGCCTACCTCGCGGCGGCGGCCCTGTTCATCTTCGGCATCCGGCGGCTAAAAGCACCGGAGACGGCCCGCTCGGGCAACACCATCGCCGCCGTCGGCATGGTGGTGGCCCTCGTAGCCACGCTCTTCGTCATCCAGTTCCAGGCTCTGCTGCTCATAGGGGTGGCGATACTACTAGGGGCGGTGGTCGGCGCGGTCTCGGCCCAGAGGGTGCAGATGACGGCGATGCCCCAGATGGTCGCCGCCTACAACGGGGTCGGCGGGGGCGCGGCGGCCCTGATCGCGCTCTCCGAGTTCTATCACCTTAGTGAAGGAGAGGGGCTCGGGGCCGTCTCCGGGATCACGATACCGCTCACGGTGCTCGTTGGCTCGGTCAGCTTCGCCGGGAGCGTGATCGCCTTCATGAAGCTCCAGGAGATAGCCTTCTCCGGCTCGGTGACCTTCCCGCTGCAGCAGGTGGTGAACGCCCTGCTCTTCCTCGGCATCCTGGTGCTGGCGGCCAACGCCTTCCTGGACGGCGCGATACTACCCTTCCTCTCCCCGATAGCCTCGGTGGTCGTGGTGCTCGCGGCCTCGCTGCTCTTGGGGGTGCTACTCGTGATCCCCATCGGCGGCGCGGACATGCCGATAGTGATCTCACTCCTGAACGCCTTCACGGGTCTCGCGGCGGCGGCCTCGGGCTTCGTCCTGGACAACTACATCCTGCTCATCGGCGGCACCATCGTCGGAGCGTCGGGCACCATCCTCACACGGCTGATGTCCGGCGCGCTTGGCCGGCCGCTGGGCAAGATCCTGTTCGCCAGCATCGCGGCCTCCGGCGGCGGCAAGCAGGAGCGTGAGGAGCGCCCCGTGAACGACGCGAGCGCCGAGGCGGTCGGCGAGTACCTCTCCGACGAGGCACAGAAGATCGTGATAGTCCCCGGCTACGGCCTCGCCGTAGCCCAGGCCCAGAGCGTGATGCGCGACCTCGTCGAGACCCTGGAGTCCGAGGGCAAGACGGTGCTCTTCGGCGTCCACCCCGTCGCGGGCCGCATGCCCGGCCACATGAACGTGCTCTTAACCGAGGTCGGCATCTCCTACGAGAAGCTCTACGACCTCGAAGACATCAACCCCGAGTTCGAGGACACCGACGCCGTGATCATAGTTGGCGCAAACGACGTGGTGAACCCCGTAGCCGGGGACCCCGAGCAGAGCACTCCCATAAGCGGCATGCCCGTCTTGGAGGTGGGTAAGGCGAGCCAGGTCATCTTCGTCAAACGCTCCCTCTCCCCCGGCTTCGCCGGCGTGGACAACCCGCTCTTCTACGACACCGACAAGACCATGATGCTCTTCTCCGACGCCAAGCAGGGCCTGCAGGAGATAGTAAGCTCGGTAAGAAGTCCGGCCTGACGAAACGCGGGCGGAGGGGCAGGAGTAAATCGGGTGTTCTGCTCGGAGCGGCGGCCCTCTCCGGCCTATCAGTCTGGGTACTGTGCGGGGTCAAACGAGATTACGAGTCGCAAGGGCGGCTCTCATCCGGGACCTCGGCGGCTGGCTGGGTCCTCTACCTGACACACGCCGCCCTGACCGTGGCAGTCTCTCACCGTTCTCGTGGACCGCTCCCGATGAGCAGAGCAGGTTCGGCTGCGTTCGGGAGTGCACTGCTCTTCTCTGGCGTAGGACTGTACCGGGCAGGCATGCGCGAGTTCCGCTCCTTCGAGCAAGCCTCGGGTATGGAAACCGGTAGCATGGTTACGAGCGGGCCATACCGCTACAGCCGCAACCCGCAAATCGTCGGGTGGTTGCTCGGGCTTTTGGGCGTGGCGCTGACTTATCGCTCCTCTCAGGGTCTTTTGCTCGCGGCCGCTTTCCTGGTTCTACATAGACTGTACTTCGAGATCGAGGAGCAACATCTGGAGCGTACCTTTGGAGAGGAGTATCGGAGGTATAAATCGAGGACGCCCCGGTACCTGGGTATGCCAAACCGTTAGCCGCCGGTAGTGACCGCTCTACTCTTGCTGCTGCCGCTTCTCCACATACCTGGCAAGCCCGGCTACGAGCATCTCGTAGTTTCCGGCCAGCTCATAGCGATCCGGGTCGTCGGGGTTACCGCCTTCCGCGAGGAGCTCGGCGTCGCCCTTGGTGGCCAGCTCGTCCGTTATTTCCTCTCGTGACTGCCCGTCGTCCAGCCGGGACTCCACGAATAGCATCCACTCCTGTAGCCTCTGCTCCAGCTCGCCCAGATGCCGCTCGACGTCGTCGTAGTCGCCGAAGTGGGTCAGGAAGGTCCTGGCCGGGTCCAGCTCACGAACCCTCTGGATACTCCGCATCCAGGCCTCCACGTCTATCTCGGGTGGCGGGGTCGGGGGGCGCACGTAAGATTGCCCGGGCAGCCGGATGCCGGCCACGTCGCCGGTAAAGAGCGAACCGGTGGAGTCCTCCATGTAGGCGAAGTGATGGTAGGCGTGACCGGGCGTGTCGTGGGCGGTGATGGTCGTGCCCGCGGTCCGTATCTCCGCGCCGTCCGAGAGGGAGACGAGCCTATCCTCGGGGACCGGGCGCATCTCGCCCCACAGCTTATCCATATCTTCGCCGTAGATGCGGGTCGCGCTTTTTAGCAGCTTGGAGGGGTCCAAGAGGTGCGGGTAGCCGATCTCGTGCACGTAGAACGTGGCGTTCGGCAGCCGCTCGGCCAGGTGCCCGGCGGCCCCGGCGTGGTCCAGGTGTACGTGGGTCAGGAATACTTGCCGCACGTCCTCGCGGGCGACGCCGCGCTCGGCGAGACCTTCTTCCAGGGCTTCGAGGCACGTCGTCGGGCCGGTCTCTATGAGGGCGGCCGACTCCTCTCCGGTCAACAGGAACGAGCCTATGATCTCCTCGCTCCCCAGAAAGTTCAGGTCCAAGGTATGTATCCGCACCGTAACCCCCCATAACCGCCGTAACTGCTGTATCCCGCCCGCCCTCGGACGCATTTGACTCCGGCTCCTGAAAAGGAGGATTATACAGAGTAATGAGAGAAGTCTCCGGGTACGTCGGGGCTACCCGCTACTATCCGCTAGAACAATCGGGAGGGAACCTTGAACCTGGATTTGATGCGCGAGCTTTCGTTCTCTACGGACTCCAAGATCGTGCTGCTCGTAATGGACGGCCTTGGCGGTCTGCCGGACGAGTCGGGCCGCACGGAGCTGGAGGCGGCCGACACGCCGAACCTGGACGATCTCGCCTCCCGCTCGGACCTTGGGCTCTCGCGGCCGCTCGGCACCCAGGGCGGGGTCAGCCCCGGCAGCGGTCCGGGCCATCTAGGGCTCTTCGGCTACGATCCGCTGGAGTACGTGGTCGGGCGCGGCATCCTGAGCGCGCTCGGCGTGGGGCTGGAGCTTGGCGAGAACGACCTCGCCGCGCGCATCAACTTCGCCACCAAAGACGAGTCGGGCAAGATCTCGGACCGCCGCGCCGGCCGTATAGAGAGTGAGAAGGCGGCCAGGCTCGTCGAGCGGCTGCAGTCCGAGGTGGAGATAGACGGCGTGGAGGTGATCCTCTCCCACGAGAAGGAGCACCGGGCGGTCGTCATCTTCCGGGGCGAGGGGCTCGGCGACAGGCTCACCGACACCGATCCCCAGCGCACCGGCCTCGAACCGTTCACGGTAGAGGCCGAAGACGGTAGCGGCAGCGGCTCGGAGCGCGGCGCGGAGGTCGCGAACGAGTTCGTCGCCCAGGCGGACCGGATACTCGCCGAGGAGAGCCCGGCAAATACGGTGCTGTTGCGCGGCTTTGGCATGCACCCGGCGCTGCCCGGGTTCTCCGACATCTACCGGCTCTCTCCGGCGGCGATAGCCGGATACCCGATGTACAAGGGCCTCGCCCGGCTGGCCGGTATGGAGGTGCTGCAGGAAGGCGAGGGCATCGCCGGAGAGTTCGACACGCTGCGCGAGAGCTGGGACGATCACGACTTCTTTTTCCTGCACGTAAAGTACACCGACAGTTCAGGCGAGGACGGCGACCACCGGCGCAAGTCCGAGGTCATCGAGCAGGTTGACGGCCTACTTCCGGGGCTGCTGGATCTCGGCCCGGACGTGCTCGCCGTTACCGGCGACCACGGTACCCCGGCCAAGCTCATGAGCCATTCCTGGCACGGGGTCCCGTTCATGCTCAACTCCCCGTACACGCTGCCCACGGCGGAAAGCTTCGGCGAACGGACGTGCGCGGGCGGCTCGCTCGGGGCTTTCGCGGCGGCGGAGATCATGGGCCTCCTCATGGGCAACGCCCTGAAGCTGAACCGCTACGGAGCGTAGCCCACGGAGAGTAACCCGACAGATGATCTGGAGGCTCTGCAAGGGGAGATCGTCTCCTGCCGCCACTGCCCGAGGCTCGTACAGTGGCGCGAGCGGGTAGCCCGGGAGAAGAAGCCCGCCCACGCCGACGAGGAGTACTGGGGACGACCGGTCCCGGGCTTTGGCGACCCGGCGGCGGGGGTCGTCATCCTCGGCTTGGCTCCGGCGGCCCACGGCGCTAACCGCACCGGGCGCGTGTTTACCGGCGACCGATCCGGCGACTTCCTGTTCGCCGGTCTGTACAGGACTGGCTTCGCGAGCAGCCCCGTCTCCCGGGAGCGCGGCGACGGCCTGGAGCTGTACGGGCTCTGGATCTCCGCCGCCGTCCGTTGCGCCCCGCCGCAGAACAAGCCCACCCCCGCCGAGCGTGACGCCTGTCTCCCATACGCCGGGCGAGAGTTCGGGCTGCTGCCCGGAGCGCGGGTCGTGCTCTGCCTCGGGGCTTTCGCCTGGGACGCCGCGCTCAGGATTTTCCCCGCGAGCCCCAAGCCAAAGTTCTCCCACGGCGCGGAGCACGTAACGGCCTCCGGTATCGTCCTGCTCGGCTGCTACCACGTCTCCCAGCAGAACACCTTCACCGGACGCCTCACCCCGCCCATGCTAGACGCGAGCCTCGAAAGGGCCCGGGAGCTTGCCGCCGGGTAGAGCGGATAGGGTGGGGCAGGACCACGATCTCTGGCACCCCCGCTGCTACAATACCCGGATTCCGCTCCACCTTTACGCTCTTTACGCCCGGAGGCACGCATGGCGTCTCGCAGAACGGCACAGATAATCCTCTCCCCCACGCCGTCGCTGCTGATCATGCTGATACTCACGCTGGTAATCGGCGGATGCTCCGGAGGAGACGACCCGCCCGAAACCACGAGTGGAGAGTTTCAGGAAGGCACCATCTCTTCCGGCGGCCAGGAAGATCCGGCTGGGGGCACGAGTAGCCTCCCGGGCGGCACCACGGGATCACCCGGCGAGACGGTGCTGCGCGTCGAGGGCGGTAAACGCACCAGGTTCTCCGGGCTCTGCATGGCGGGCGACCGAGAGTACGTGATAAGCGGCAGGCCATCCAGGACGTACTCCTTCGAGGAGAGCTCGTTCTCGTGCCGGATACAGAAACAGGACTCCGGCGGGGGCAACCTCAAGGTAACCGTGGTCTCCGGGGACTCGACCCGCTCCGTGCAGCAGACCAACGCCGGAGGCGGGGTCGTCAACGTCTCTCACGACGTCCCCGGAGGCTCCGCCGGTTAGCCAGCGGCTGTAGAATGAGATCGGCGGCCGGATAGCCGTATCCCACGAGGGTCATAAGATAATCGGGAAACAACGGAAGATCAGCTAGAAGCGAGGAGGCGGGATGGACCGCGAGTATGCCTGGAACCTACTCTGCCACTGGACCGAGGGGGACTCGCTCCGCAAGCACATGCTGGCCGTGGAGGCCGCAATGTGGGACTACGCCCGGTACTTCGGCGAGGATGAGGAGAAGTGGGGCATAACCGGCCTCCTGCACGACATGGACTACGAGAAACACCCGACCCCGGACGAGCATCCGATGGTCGGCGTGCGGGAGCTCCGGAGTCAGGGCTATCCCGAGGACGTGCTACATGCCATAGAGGGACATGCGGACTACCTGGACACTCCCCGAGACACCCTGATGTCCCGGTCCCTGTACGCCGTGGACGAGCTCTCGGGCTTCGTCACCGCCTGCGCGCTGGTGCGCCCGGAAGGTCTCTCTGGCATGAAGGCCAAGAGCGTACGGAAGAAGATGAAGCAGGCCTCCTTCGCCGCCAGCGTCAACCGCGAAGACATAGTAAACGGCGCAGAAGAGCTCGGCGTGGACCTGGACGAGCACGTAGAGTTCGTGATCTCGGCCCTCCAGAGAAGATCCTCTGAGCTTGGCCTCGCGCCGTAAGAGAACTCTCTGGACCAGAGGGGATAAAGAAAGGTCTCGCGCTCTGCTACGATGGTCGCGCGGCGGAAGAGAGGAGTTCTGGCAGGTGCTTCGGGTAATGGTCATATTCGGCGGCAGGAGCGGGGAGCACGAGGTCTCCCTGGCCTCGGCCCGCGCCGTCATGGAGGCCCTAGACGGCAGTGAGCGGTACGAGATAACGCCCGTCGGCATCACCCGCGAGGGACGTTGGGTCTCCGGCAACGACTCGCTGGAACGGCTAACGCACCAGCTAGAATCAGATGACGGAGACCACGACCAGGACGGCGGCGGACAGGCCGGACGGGGCTCCCCGGCTTCGGAAGTATCCGCCGCCCCGGCTCGGGAGCTGGCCCGCGAGCGGCTCCCCTCCGATCTCGGCGGCGTGGACGTGGTGTTCCCGGTGCTGCACGGCCCCAGAGGCGAGGACGGGACCATGCAGGGGCTGCTGGAGCTAGCCGGGGTGCCGTACGTCGGCTCCGGCGTGCTCGCCAGCGCGGTCGGGATGGACAAGGTCACCATGAAGAAGGTCTTCGACTATCACGGGCTGCCCCAGGTAGACTGGCTCGGGCTAACCAGCCTGCAGTGGGAATCCGAACGAGACTCCCTAACGGACAGGATCGGGACCGAGATCGGCTACCCGTGCTTCGTAAAACCCTCGAACATGGGGTCCAGCGTGGGCATCAGCAAGGTCGGCGGCCCGGCGGAGCTCCCCGAGGCGATACACGCCGCCGCGGAGTTCGACCGCCGCATCATGGTCGAGGCCGGCGTGGATGCCCGTGAGATCGAGGTCTCCGTGCTCGGCAACGAGCACCCGGAGGTCTCCCTGCCCGGCGAGATAGTCGTCCCGGAAGGCTTCTACGACTACGAGAACAAGTACACCGAGGGTGCGAGCGAGATCGTCGCCCCCGCCGACCTCCCCCGGAGCACTGTGGAGGAGATCCAGACCGTAGCCCGTACCGCCTATCAGGCGGTGGACGCGGCGGGTATGGCGCGGGTGGACTTCTTTCTGGAACAGGGCACGGACCGGCTATTCCTGAACGAGATCAACACCATCCCCGGCTTCACCCCGACGAGCGTCTATGCCCGGCTGTGGGACGCCTCCGGCCTCCCCTACGACGACCTCCTGGAGCGTCTCATACAACTCGCGCTGGAGCGGCACGGCGGCTAAACGCCGCCACCGGAGCCTCTCCCCGAAGCCAAGCCGTTCTGCTCCCGCAGAGGTACGAGTCAGGGCTTCGGAGACCCACTCTCGCGACCGTCATCCGGCACGGAGGTCTAATTTCACATCTCCCACGGACACGGCCCCAGAGCCGCAGTAAGACCCGGGGGCCGGACGTTACGGAGGGCGTCGGGCTCTACTCACCGCCGCCCTGCTGTTCGTCCGGGCGCCAGTCTTTTCTCAGGTGACCGTTGGTCTTGGCCTTCTCCGTGGCCTGCCGGGTGCTCTCCAGCCTTTCGGCGGCCTCCGAGAGCAGCTCCTTGAGGCGTTCGAGACGCCCCTTCTCCGTGGGTATCTCCAGTAGCTCCTGCCGGGTATCGAGCTCGAACTCTATGCGGCCCGCGATCCCGAAGGAGAGGTTCGTGTAAGGGGGCTCCACCTCGATATCCACGGAGCCCTCCGTCGCGGCTTCCACCACGCGCTCGAGCAGGGCTATGTTCTCCTCGGCCAGCGCCTGGAGGTCTCCGGTCGCCTCCTCGTCTTGCAGGTACTCGATCTCCCCGACGTAGTACGGTTTACCCGAGGGCCCGCCGGAGAGGATGTTGTTGAGCTTGAACCTCTGCGAGCCCTCTACGAGTATTACGAGCCGCCCGTCATCGTAGCGCTCGACCAGCTCGGAGATGCTCGCCGTGCAGCCTACTTCACGGGTCCCGGAGTCGTCGGAGAGGACCATGCCAAACTCCCCCCCACTCTCCAGGCACTCGTCAACCATCTGCTTGTAACGTTCCTCGAAGATGTGGAGCGGCAGCGGCGTACCGGGCATTAGCACCACGTTGAGCGGGAAAAGTGGTATCTCGGGCAATAGGGCTCCTTACCTCTGTCCGGCAACATTCTATATCAAGGCTCTGAAAGTATCTGTGGACGGCGCGCTGAAGCCCTGCCACCACGAGACGAGGGGCATCCCGTAGGATGCCCCTCGCGGTATTGAGATAGGTGGGCTCTGAGCCTACTCGTCCTTACTGATCCAGTAGGTAAAGAGCAAAGCCCCGGAGAACACGGACATCACCAGAAAGAACCCGATAAACAGCATGGCCGGTCCAGGGAAGGCCGCCTCCGCCAGCGTTAGATCCAGCATCTCCAGAGCTTGCATTAGCCGGCCTCCCGTCCAGAGATGGTGTTCACGCCGTCAGAGACCGCCGGGCAGTTCTCGCTAACCACCTTCTGATCCAGGGTGATGCACTTGTAGATCAAATACCCGGGGTCATTGTCCACCCGGCGAGCCGACTCCCGGGTGTAGCCCATCGTGACCATCGTAAACACTATCGTCACAGAGCAGGCGATCAGGGCAAACTGGCTCCAGCGGCTGGCGTTGCCCCAGTGGAAGCCACTCGCCGACGCTCTCAGATACAGCGCGACCACGAAGAACCCGACCAGCATCAGCCCGATCAGGCCGATGTACTTCCACGGGTACATCCCGCCGAGGGGTATCTGGGTTTCCTCACCACCGAGGAAGGTAATGCCGGTGGCAATGTGACCGTCGGCCGGTATCAGGTTCAGCACCGAGAACAGCGCGGTGAACGCCAGCCCTCCTATGGCAAGCTTGCGCAGGAAGGGCATCGGCCTCACCGAGAATCTCAGCTTGTGTACGAAGTAACCGGTAGCCGCCACCGCCAGCACCGTCAGCCAGATCATGAGCAGGTTGAAGGTAAAGGCGTTGTCGAGCATGATGCGGTCGAAGGCGTCGGGCGCGCTCTCGCGGATGCCCTTCATGTAGCCGTACCCGATCACGGGCTGCAGCATCGTGAACCCGAAGCCCCAGATGATCCCCCAGTGACCCATCCAGTCGTAGTAAGCCCGGTCGTCTTCGCGGGTGCTCTTCAGATACCGGAACCCGGCCCAGCCCGCGATCAGGAACCCGGCGTAGCCGAAGTTGCCCACGAAGCGGTGCATGTTCAAAGGCACCATCGTCTGGTTCAGGAAGGTCCGCGCAACGTCCGTAGCCGGCGCTTCTGCCGGGGTGAGCATGTACGAGGCCACCGCGTCTATCATGGTCATCGCCATCAGGCCGAAGAAGCCCGCGATAAATCCGAATACCACGTGCAGGTTCTTGCGGTAGGCTAGTTTGTCCCACACGTTGTACCAGGCGTACACGATAATGATCTGCCCGAGGAACATGAAAGCCTCGACCAGAAACACCCAGAAAAAGATGTTCTGCAAATAAGAGAAGAACACCGGGAACAACGTGACCAGGGCCAGCACGAACGTAATGGCGAGCGCCGCCCCGGAGGCGAACAGGAGAACCACGAACCTGGCCAGGTTGCGGGCGAACCTCTCGTAGCGAGGCTGCTTGGTCACCATGCCCATGTACTCACTGGTCGCCGCTATCAGCACCGCGCCGATAATGAAGGCGGCGAAGAGTATGTGAGACTGGACGAGAACGGCGATTACGACGTTCTTGCCGACTATTGGTACGTTTATATCACCAATGGGCATCCGCGCTTATACCCCCTCATCCACCTGGGAAGTTGATGATCCGGCTAACCGAGAGCATCATGTTCAGTATTACCACCACGATAACGAGCACGCCTATGATAGTAACGAACGGCCGCTTAAAGGCCGCGTAATGCGGGCTCGTGTCGAGCCAGGGCAGCGCAAACAGCAGCACGATGAAGATCGTCGGTATCACGACGGCTCCGAAGCTGATAAGCGCGTAGCCCGGGAAGAACATGAGCATCTGCTCGTAGAAGAAGAAGAACCACTCCGGCCGCGGCACGTAGTCCAGCGTCGCCGGGTTGGCGGGCTCGGACAGCGGTGCCGGAGACAGGTACGAGAGGGCTATACAGGCCACTAGCAGCGCGGTGGACACGTAGAGGTCGTAGAGCACCTGCTTCGGGAAGAACCCCATCGTCTCGTCTGGACGATCAAAGACGTTCTCCTCGGTGATTATCTCTTCTTCGGGAGATACCGACTTGTCAGGCGCCTTGGCCCACATCTCTCACACCTCACCTTCTACAAGGATAGCTTTGGATAAGTTAGCAGCATCGTTGCGGTCATGGCGGTAAATACTCTTACTCCCCATCATTCCCGTTCCCTGTAGCCCCGGTCCCCGTTAGAACCGTAGCCGTCCTCATCATCCTCGTACCCGTCTTCGAGCTCGTAGCGGGCCACCTCGTCGGCGGCCTGGTTCTCGTGCAGCTTGGAGAGCCGGTCGGTGTACTCGAACTCGCCGCCGAACACGCCGTGGCGGCGCATCAGGACGAGGTGGAGCCCGATCATGGGCGCTATGAGCGCGGGGAGCAGCCACACGTGGATGGCGAAGAAGCGGGATAACGTGGCCGGTCCGATCACATCGCCACCGAGCAAGAACTGTATCGTCTGCGCTCCGACGAGCGGAGAGTAGGAGCCGATCTTCATACCCACCACGGAGGCCCAGAAGCCGTCCTGGTCCCAGCGCAGGAGGTACCCGGTGAAGGCGAGCCCGATCACGAGCAAGAGCAGCACGACACCGATCACCCAGTTCAGCTCTCTCGGAGCCTTGTAGCCGCCGGAGAAAAAGACCTGGGCCATGTGCATCCCGATCACGGCCAGGAGAAAATTCGCCGACCAGTAGTGGATACCCCGGATCAACTGCCCGAAGTAGGTGTCGTTCTGTATGAAGTAAACGGAGTTCCAGGCCTGCTCGATGGATGGCACGTAGTAGAAGAGCAGCAGGATGCCGGTAAGAAACTGTAACGTTATGAGGAATAGCGTGGCGCTGCCGAGGGTGTAGAGCCAGGCCCCGCGCTTGGGGACGGGCTCGTACAGCGTGTGCTCCATGAAGGTTACGACGCCGGTCCGGTGCTCCATCCAATCCACCATGAACTTGCTGGCGTCCGCGGTCTGGGAGCGGACCTTGCTTATCATGCCCATTCTCTAGGCCTCCTTTCCGGCTCTCCGCGCAGAGGCCACAGATACCATCTCCGGGCTCATGGACAGCGTGCTATATGACATGCGGCTCACCGTAGGGCGCGCTGCCGTCGAACTCGTGCTTTACGTACAGCTTACCGTCGTCGCGGACCTCGGCTTTGGGATACTCGTACATCCCCCGGGGCGGAGGACCGGCCACGTAGTCGCCGTTCAGGGTGTAGATGCCGCCGTGACAGGGGCAGAGAAACTCTCCCTGACCCTCTATCTCAAGCCAGCGCACCGGGCAGCCCAGGTGGGCGCAGGAGTTGCTCAGGATGTTCAGCTTGTCCAGGATCTCTTTCTTCTCCTGCTCGGAGAAGCCCTGGCTCTTGCTGTCCAGAAAGCCCGGCCGCTCGCTCTCTTTGGCGTGACCGCTCGGCGAGTACCATGAGAGCCAGATCAAGTTCCTCACGGTCGGGTCGTAGGCCTCGTTGCCGCTCTCTTCCTGAATCTCCTCGTTACCGTATGACTGGGTGATCGGGAACTCCACCACGGTCGAGGTCGGCGCACCGGCCGGTATCTCACTGACGGACATGACCTCTTGCCACTCGTCCTTGACGTCGGATTTGCCCCGCACAACGTCTATAACCGGCCCGACCACGAAGAGGGTAGAGGGTACGACGAGCGCGGCCCCCATCACGCCGCCCAGCACGCCGAAACCCAGAAAGTCCCCGCGGCTTATACCGTCTTTCTGAAGATCTGCCAACGCTTCGCCCTTTCCAGCTTCTAGTCCGGCTCCGTGTACGGGGACCTTCCCCGCTGAATCTAGCGACTACCCCCGAAGGCGCCGCCCTCGTAATCACTTATCTGCTGACTCTCTACTTTATAGTCTGGCTGATTATATACTGTGAACGGAACCCTAGAGTTGGACTTCATAAAGCCCATGTTGAGCGCCGTTACAGCCGCCAGCACCCCTATAGACAGCAGCACCACCCGGTACCAGGTCCCCGGGCTGCCGTAGCGGAAGCGCAGCCTGCCGCGCAGGTAGGTAACGAAGGCCCCGAGTGTGGCGAGCGCCATCACCAGCATCGCTATGTAGCGCATGTACAGGAACGGAAAATCGGCTATGGGCGAGATCGAGTACAGCCCGGCGACCGCCGCCACGAGCCCGAATATGCGGATCGGCACCCGCCCACCGCGGTCGGGGTGCCGTATCGCGCCCATGTACATCGCCACGTTCGAGAGCACGAAGAGCCCGACCACGAGGATGAGGTTTATCTTGAGCATGCTCGCGGTGTCACCACTGGTGAGCCGCTCGTAGGAGCCGCCCGAGAGCGCCTGACCCTGGGGATCCGCGGGGGCAGCGGTCTTCATGGCGTAGGCCGTGGCGAAGCCAACGAATGGCTGGAGCAGCAGGAAGCCCACCCCCCAGGTAAGCCCGACCGAAGTGCTCCAGTCGTAGAAGGACTTGTCCTCCGGCCGCTTCGCCCTCATGTACATGAAGGCGGCCCAGGTAGCCACCGCAAACGCCGGCCAGGAGAGGTTGGCGAAGGTCCGGTGCAAGACCATCTCGGTGAACATCGGGTTGAAGACGCCCTGCACGGCCACGGTGAAGTTCTGCACGTTGCCAGCGGAGAGCGCCGGGACTCCGGGGCCGCCACCGGTAGTCATGTAGGTATCTATTCCGGTCATGATGACCATCCAGATCCAGATAAAGAAACCCATGGTGAACCCGAGAGCGATGTGACGCCGCTTGTGCAGCATCGCGTACTTGTCCCACTTGTAGTAGTAGCTGTACATGCCCCACAGCGCGAGCCCCATGGAGGCCATCGCCACCACGATGAGCAGGAAGAAGTGGGTAAACAGCGAGCCCGTGACCCGCGGATAGAACCCGACCAAAAGCACCATGAAGAGCACCGCGAACGTGGCCCCCGTGGAGAACGTCAGGACATTGAACCGCGTCATGGAGTGCGCCAGCCGGTCCATCCTCGGGCTACCCGTGCGGGCCCCCCAGGCCTGGAGTACCGGCGAGGCTATGGCAAACCCGACGAAGAGCTGGGCGAAGAACATGTGGACCAGCATCGTGATCCCCGTGAAAGCCCGGGTCCCACCCGGAAAGCTGAACGCCTGACCGAGGTCTATCTGGCCTAGAAACCAGAGGTTTGGAGAGATGGCTACAAGCACTCTTCTATACTCCTTCTAGGCCTTCTGGGCGCCGATGATCGGGCCTCCGAGGTCGCTCGACCCTATCCTGTGCAAAGTCGCCTGGTGTACTGCCCGGGGCTCGAGACGCCGGTTGACTATATAGTAGGTCGCCCCCTGCCGCTGCAACGCCTCCCGGATGGGCCGGATCATCTTCCGGTCCCGGACGGTGGCGAAGACCAGCACCCGACCCATCTCGAACTCGTCGTTCCAGATGCCGGCCTCCTGGCGGGGAGCTTCCATGTCGGTGAGTATCGGGGAGATCCCCACCCTGGTAAACGACCCCGCAACCAGGATGGCCGCCAGAGACATGAACACCACGAAGGTCGGTATCCCGATGGCCGGCACGACGAGCGCGAAGAAGATGCCGAGCAGGACGAAGGACACGGCGAAGCCTATCGGCACCTCGAGCCCCCGGCGGTCGTCCGGGATGGTTATGTACCGCGTCCCCTGCGGAAAGGGCTCCTGCTGGGCCGTGGCCGGGCGCTTTAGGACGACGGTCATGTCGTCGGGGCCCACGCCGAGGTCCCGCACCTCCTTGACGGCTTGGTTCAACTCGACGCCGTCGTTTACCACCCCAATCATGGTGTACTCGGAGCCTGGCTCCTGAGACTCCCGGGATATACCCAAGACCCTACCTCCATAGAGCTTATTAGCTTTTTCGGCTTCCTCTGCGCTTCTCTACCGGCTTCTACTCCCGCCACTTGCCACCGGGAGTTCCACGACCGATAGGATACATGCCCGCCCGCAAGCGGACCACCCCGCTCCGAGTATCGCCGGTAACTCTTTCACGCAGCCTCTCCGCCCGGCTCCCTGTATTTCATGCGTCCTTGTTTTATCCGTGCCTCGAACGGAAGACGCACATTGTGAAGGTTTGACCGGTTTATGCCCCGGGGCTCGGTTAGAATTCGGGCCGTGGACACCAGAGACGCTCAAAGACCGCTACGGCCGGGCGAGTACCCGGACAGGGAGATGCCCGACGAGCCGGGACTCGGGCGTTGGATCAAGCGCAACCCCTGGCTCCTGACCCGCCTGTTCATGGTGATAGTCTTCTCGTTCGGGGCGACCGCGACCGCGGCCAACTTCTCCTACGGGCTGGAGATCAACCCGATACCGCTCTCGGTGGAGCAGATCAACTCCGGCGAGCTCCCCCCGGAGGCGGAGCTCGAGGACTTCGTCGAGATCACCGGCACCCCGGACTACGGCGAGGACACGCGCCGCATCGGCACCGAGGAGTCCAGTATAGGCTTCGTCCAGCGTTACAGCGCAAACTACTTCTACTTCGGTCTGGAGGAGACCGAAGACAACCTCCTGATACAGTCCGCCCAGACCCCGCCGGACGTTACGGACGAGAGCGAGCGGGTGTGGCGCGGCAAGCTCTCCAACGTGGGGACCGTCATCTTCCACGACACCACCAGAGACGGCCTCAAAAACGCGGGACTCACTACTAATCAGAGCGTCCCGATAATCGAGACCGGAGACACCCCGAACTACTACCGGCAGATCTTCCCGGCCTACTCCACGATACTCGGGCTGTGGGTCCTCTCCTTGGCCTGGCTCGTCTGGAAGCGAAACAAGCCCTTCCTGGACGAGTAAATCCTGGACGGGTAACGGGCTGTACCCGCCCCCGCCAGACTGCTATATTTATCAGGCATCTAGTGTGGCTCCGGCTCAAGCTCGGGGCCTTCGCGGCGTGACAAAGGGCGGTGCGGAGCATTCGCGAGTCATCGGTTCTGGGGGGATAAGAAGGTTTGGACGGCTTCTTCAAGTTCTCGGAGAGGGGCACGAGCCTCCGCACGGAGATCATCTCCGGTCTGACGACCTTCATGACGATGGCGTACATAATCTTCGTCAACCCCTCGATACTCGCCAGCGAGGGCACCGGGCTCTCCGCTTCCGGGATCATATTCGCCACCTGCGTGGCGGCCGCCGCCGCGAGCATCGCGATGGGCGTGGCGGCGAACTTCCCGCTGGCGCTGGCCTCGGGCCTCGGGCTGAACGCGGTCGTCGCCTACACGCTAATACTCGGGCTGGGGCTGCCGTGGCAGACGGCGATGGCGGCCATCGTCGTGGAGGGGCTGTTGATAACGGTCCTCGTCTTGACCAACCTGCGGGAGGCGGTACTTAACGCGGTCCCGCTCTCGCTAAAGTTCGCCATAGCCGTCGGTATCGGGCTTTTCATAGCGTTTATCGGGCTGAAGAACTCCGGGATCGTGGTCTCCAACGAGACGAACTATCTGGCCCTCGGAGACCTCACCAGCGGGCCGGTGTTGCTCGCGGTCTTCGGGCTCGCCGTGACCCTCTCGCTGGTCGCCCGGGGGATACGGGGAGGGCTCCTGATCGGCATAGCCGTAACCGGGATAGCGGGCATGATCTCGGGCGTGGTGCCGCTGCCGCAGCAGGTAGTGGACTTCAACTTCGACACCTCCACGGTCGGCGGCGGTATCTTGGCGGTGCCGGACGTGTTGCAGCTCACGCTGCTACCCGTGATCTTCGCGCTTTTCATGACGGACTTCTTCGACACGATGGGGACCATGATCGCGGTCGCCCAGGAGGGAGATCTGCTGGAGGACGACGGCACGGTGCCGAACACCAAGCGCATCCTGCTCGTGGACTCCCTGGCGGCGGTTGGCGGCGGCGCGATGGGCGCGAGCTCGGTAACATCCTACGTCGAGAGTGGGTCGGGGGTCGCCGAGGGCGGCAGGACCGGGTTCTCCAGCGTGGTGGTCGGGCTGCTATTCCTGCTGGCGCTGCCGTTCGCGCCCCTGATCGCGGTCTTCGGCGGCGCCGTGCCCATAGCGGGACCCGAGGGCGGCGAGCTATTCGTCTCCCCCGTAACGGCCCCGGCGCTCGTGGTAGTGGGCTTCCTGATGATGACCTCGGTCCGCTTCATCCCCTGGGACCGTTTCGACGAGGCTATCCCGGCTTTTCTCACCATCCTCACGCTGCCGCTGACCTTCAACATCGCCTACGGCATAGGCTTCGGCTTCATCTCGTACGTGCTCATAAAGCTCGCCCGGGGCCGCCCCGGCGAGGTCCACCCCCTGCTCTACGGCGTGGCCGCGCTCTTCATGCTCGCCTTCGTGGAGCCGGCGCTCCAGAGCCTGTTCTCCTAACCGACACTCCGGAGAGCTAAGGCGAGGCCCTTGTTAACGAGGCTGTTACGAGACCGGATGTGTCCGGGATGTTTAGGCTCCCTGAGCCGGGGGTAACAGGCCCTGGTGTAGCGCGAGACAAAGTATCTGTTATGCTTCGCTTACGGACGCTACGTGGCAGCTTGCGGAGTAATTGTAAAGGGGGAGGTGAAAGGCGAGTCAACGTTCACGGTCCGCATAATCATGGCCCTTATCCCCAGCGTTACCGTTCGGCGGCACACAGATAATTTCGTTCCGTCCCGGGTTCTGTTGGAGCGGGTCAAGCCTCTTCGACGAGGCCAAGCGAACCGGATGTAATCAGACGTTTGATAGCCATCGCAGAGATACCTCTTACGGGAACATACTCCGGGGTAGGCTAGGTTAGTCCTTGTCGTAGGCAGTAGTCAGAAGGGAGAGTCGATGAGTGAGTCGAAGGGTCAGCAAAATCAGCAAAGTCAGCAGAGAGGGCAGCAGTCGAACAGCCCCCTGCAGAGCGAGCGTGGCGGCACCACCATCCAGAGCGCGGTGGTCTCGAAGGTCTCCGGTATAGCCGCCCAGGAGGTTGACGGCATCCGCATGGGTGGCGGCGGCTCTCAGGCGGCGGCCGGTCTCATAGGTAGCATCACCGGCAATCAGGGCGGCGGCCAGACCACCGGCGTAACCGTCGAGGTCGGCCAGGAAGAGGCCGCTATAGACCTGATCCTGACGGCGGAGTACGGCAAGTCCATACCCCAGCTCACCGAGGCTGTGCGCCGGAACGTGATCAACCGCGTGGAGAACCTGGTCGGCCTGAAGGTCAACGAGGTCAACATAGATGTCACCAACATCTTCTTCCCGCAAAACGATCAGAACCAGCAGCAGTTGGAGCAGGGCCAACAGCAGCAGTCCGGCTAGGCAGCCGAGGCGTCTGTGGCTGGCGAACTTCAAGTGGCGAGGGCCGTAGCCGATACGGCCCTCTCTACAGAGGGTATACATTCTCTAGGCACCGGCACCCTGGCGGAGATTGCGACTTACGGGCCCGGGGAGAAGGTTCTCGGGGTTATAGTGACCGAGGAAGAGGTGGAGGTGCACATAGTCGCCCTCTACCCGCTCAAGGGCACCGTCCCAGAGCTGGCGGGCGAGGTAAGAGACAAGGTCGCCCGGGACGCGGAAGGCCGCAGTATACAAGTAGTTGTCGACGACCTGGCGATGTCCGAGGAGGTGAACGACGATGCGAGTGTTTAACCGGATCGTCGTAACCCTGCTTCTTGTGGCGCTCCTGGTTCTGGGTATCTACGGCGTGATCTACAGCTTCCAGATAGCGGGCTACAGTCTCTCCAGCCTGGAGCAGACCCTGGGTGTACCGAGCATACTGAGCGGCGCGCAGAGCTTCCTGCAGAGCCTCGGGCAGGGCACGCTGCCCGCCCTCACAATCGCTATCCTGGCCGCTATCGTGGTTCTTGGCCTGATCCTGCTAATACTAGAGCTGAAGCCGCGCAGGCCCCGTCACGTGCGTACCAGTTCAAAGGGCGTGTATCTGACCCGGAGCGCCGTCCGCAGCGCGGTCAAGAGCGCCGCCGAGAGCACATCGGCCGTTTTGGGCGCCAAGGCCAAGGCCAAGGCGCGCCGGGGAGCCGGCGCCAAGGCCAAGGTCAAGGCTAGCGTCAGAACCGGGGAGGGCGGAGAAAGCTCCAGCATCCGGGACCAGATGAACAGCACGCTCTCGGAGAGGGGGGTCCCGATCAAAAAGCTAAAGCTAAAATTAGAAGAGACCAGCCCTCAGGGATCGAGCTCAGAGACAAGGGTGAAATGAACGGTTTCAACAGGTTAGTAATGCTGATCATAGCCCTGCTACTGCTGGTGGTGCCGGTTCTGCTGTTGCTGGTCGGGCTCGGGGTTATCTCTTCACAGCTGGCGAATACATACACCGGGTACCAGAGCGCGGCCAGCTCCATAGGCAGCTTCTCGCTCTCCGGGCTGCCGAACACGGCCAGGATCATAGCCGGTGTCGTAAGCGCGTTGGTGGCGCTTATAGCCCTGATACTCATATTCAGGGAGGTCACCCCGGGACGTCGTCCTGCCAAACAGGTCACCCTGAACCGCGAGTCCGGCAAGGAGACCAAGATCACCGCCAAGGGCGTACGCTCGCTCGCGGCGGGGGCGGCCCGAGAGGCCGGCGGGGCTTCCCCCAGGGTGTCGCTCGCCTCCAGGAAGAAGGCCTACAAGGTCAACTGCAGGATCAACGTTCCAGAGTCGAGCAGCTACACGGGGGTAGCGGAACGTGCCCGGGATAAGATCCGGCAAGTTCTGGACAATCAGAGCGTCCCGGTAAGAGAGGTCGAGGTTACGGTCGAAGGGGCCGACTCGGGCTCTGAGTCCTAGAACGCCAGACGAAAGGAGAGTTCGTGCAATACTGGACTAACAAACATTGGGGCGCACTATTCGGTGCCCTGGTGGTGCTCTTTATAGGACTGGTCGGGGTCGGGTTGACCGCCCTCGCCGTCCTGGCGGGGCTTTTGGGATACTTCATAGGCAAGTTCCTCGACGGAGAGTTGAGTCTCCAGGAGATACAGTACCGGGCCCAGGGCCGCACGCGGTATCCGGAACAGGGGCAGGGTCCCCCGAGGCCTCCGAGGGTGGACTAGGGTAGTCTGTTTCACTTCTCCGGGGCCGCAGAGCATTTAAGGTTCTGTGAGGTGCCGGAAAGCAACTCAGAAAGGAAGGGGTAAAGAATGCAGCTTGCGTTGTTGCAGGGAGTACTGGGAGAGTTGGTACAGGAGGGCAGTTCGGTCTTCTGGCTCTGGATCGGGGCTGGCGGCTTCTTCCTCGCTACCGCATGGTTCGTTTATCTGGCCGCTACCAGCGGTGGCAGTCACACTCACCACTATGTAGCTAGCACCATTATCGTGCTCTGGGCTGGCGTGTGGTACGCGATAATGGCCACCGGCGGTGCCATCTCTCTCGTTTCGGGCCCCGGCGGCGAGCCGGTGGTGTACTACTTTGGTCGCTACATAGACTGGACGCTAACGACTCCCCTGCTGCTCCTGGGCCTGGCCTGGGTCGGTCTCGGCGGCACAGGAGTAGGAAACAGGTCAGGCTTGATCTGGGGCCTCGTCATCGCCGACGTGCTGATGATCCTGACCGGTGTTGTGGCCGGTGCGACCACCGCGTTCGTGTCCGGGCTTTTCTTCGTGCTCAGCACCATCTTCTTCCTGATCGTACTCGCTCTCGTCTGGGGTCCGCTGCGCTCCGCGGCCCAGCAGGGTGAGCCGGAGGGCGGCTTTGGGCTGTTCTACACCCTGGCTACCATGCTGACGGTGCTCTGGATCATCTACCCGATCGTGTGGCTGATCGGTACCGAAGGCGCCGGGCTCGTTACGGCCCCGATCGAGGTCTTCCTCTACGCGGTTCTGGATGTCCTGGCGAAGATAGCCTTCGGCGCTATCCTGCTCGGCGGCGTCAGGCGCGCCTCGGGTGGCCAGCAGCAGAGCGGCGGTGGCTCCCAGAGAAGGGCCGCCCGGGTTAGCTAGAGCGTAAACGAAAAGTATTGCACGACTCCCTAGCGGGTCCCCATGGGGGCCCGCTTTTTCTTTGCCCTACTTCTCCACTTTTGCCGAAAATCCACTGGACGTGACCGCACTGGACGTGGAAGACGCTACACGTGGTCCTGGTAGGCGGAGCTCGGAGGAACACCGGGGCAGAGAGACCCGGCTCCGGCTACATCGCTCAGATGGTACTTACCGGAGTATGGCTGACCTCGCGGCGATAGTCTTCATAACGGCGTTGATGTACGCCTTCGCCAACTGGGCGTAAGCGGCTAGCCGGGGTCAGAGAGCACGAGCTCGGCGACCACCGGATAGTGGTCGCTCGGGTAGACGGGCGGGACCTCGTCGCGTACCACGGAGCAGGAGCGTGTCTCCCACCGTCTCTCCGAGCCGTCCCGCACGAGCACCCAGTCGAGCCTCGCCTCGCTATCTCGCCTCCTGGGGGTAAAGTCCTGGCCCGCAAAGCGGTGGAAGGTGTTCTCCGGCGGGTTGCCGACCAGACGATGGGCGTCCGAGTAACCGGCCTCCTCGTACATCTGGTAGGTCCTGTAGCCCGGGTTGCAGTTGAAGTCTCCGGTCACGATCGCGGGTAGCGTGCCGCCCGTTAGCTCTTCAAGCCTGCGGAGGATGAGGCGGCTGCCCTCTACCCGGGCCTCGCCGCTCTCGTGATCCAGGTGGGTATTGAGGTGAACGAACTCCGCGCCGTGCGGGGTACGGAAACGCGCCCACGACGCCGAGCGCACGTGGCTCGACCCCCACGAGCGAGATCGTTCGTCAGGCGTCTCGGAGAGCCAGAACCCGCCTCCGTCGAGGAGGTTCAGCCTATTCGGGTCCCAGTAGACCGCGTTGTAGGCCCACGGCCTGTGATTCTCGTAGCCTGGCCCGAGCCGCCGCTCGTAGCAGGACAGCTCCCTATCGTAGGTCTTCCGGTTGCCTTTCTGAAGCTCCTGGAAGCCTATTAGGTGCGGCGCGCAGCGCCGGATGCAGTCCACGTTTAGCCCGGCGCGCCGGGGCCACTCGTTCGCGCCGTCGCGGTGCTGCGAGCCCCGGACGTTGAAGGTCATCACCCTTAGAGCGCTCAGCGTTTAGCTTTAAGCTTTGACGCTCCTGGGAACGCGGCCTCTTCTGCTTGCAGGTCGCTCCACACACCTGCTGACCGCCGGCGGCAGGCCGCCTCTACTCCCACTCGATAGTGCCGGGAGGCTTGCTGGTTATGTCGAGAGCAACGCGGTTGACGCCGGGGACCTCGTTTATGATGCGGTTACTAACCTTTTCGAGCAGGTCGTACGGGAGGCGCGCCCAGTCAGCGGTCATGGCGTCGTCGGAGGTGACGGCCCGGATCATCACCGGGTAGGCGTAGGTGCGGGCGTCGCCCATGACGCCGACGGAGTGGATGGCGGGTAAGACGGCGAAGCTCTGCCACAGGTCGCGGTACAGGCCGGCAGTGCGGATCTCCTCCTGTAGTACGGCGTCGGCCCTGCGGAGTATCTCCAGGCGCTCGGCGTTTACCTCCCCGATAATGCGGATGGCGAGGCCGGGGCCGGGGAACGGCTGGCGCCACACCATGCGCTCCGGCATCCCGAGCTCCGCAGCCACGACACGCACCTCGTCCTTGAACAGGCTGCGCAGGGGCTCGACGAGGTCGAGGTCCATCACCTCCGGCAGGCCGCCGACGTTGTGGTGGCTCTTGATCTTGGCCGCGTCCCGCGTGCCGCTCTCTATGACGTCCGAGTACAGCGTGCCCTGCACGAGAAATCCGGCGTCTTGTATCTGCCCGGCCTCCTCCTCGAAGGTTCGGATGAACTCCTCGCCCACGATCTTGCGCTTGGCCTCCGGGTCGGTGACGCCGGCGAGCTTGTCCAGGAAGCGGCCCCGGGCGTCCACGTGAATGAGCGGCACGTCCGAGTTCTCCTGGAAGGTTTCCATGACCTGATCCGCCTCGTTCTGACGCAAGAGGCCGTGGTCCACGAAGACGCAGGTGAGGTTGTCGCCGACGGCCCGGTGGACGAGCAGCGCGGCCGCAGCCGAGTCCACGCCGCCGGAGAGGCCGCAGATCACCTTCGACTCCCCCACCTGATCCCGGATCTTCTCCACCGCGTCGGTGATGATGTTGACCGGGGTCCACTCCGGCCTGGCCTCGCACGCCTCAAAGAGGAAGTTCTTGAGGATGTCCTCGCCGCTCTCGGTATGCTTTACCTCGGCGTGAAACTGGATGCCGTAGCGGTGCCGCTCGCGGTCCTCGAACGCGATTATCGGCACGGTCGGGGTTTCGGCGGTTACCTCGAAGCCGGGCGGCGGGGCGAGCACGGCGTCGCCGTGGCTGGTCCAGGCGACCTGGGTCTCGGGGGTCCCGGCGAAGATCCCCTTATCGTCCTTCACGTGGATCTCGGACCGGCCGTACTCCCGGATCTGCACGCTCTCGACCTCGCCGCCGAGCGCGAGGCCCATGAGCTGCATGCCGTAGCAGATGCCGAGTATGGGCACTTCGAGGTCGAAGAGCGCCGGGTCTATCCTCGGTGCGCCTTCCTCGTACACGCTGTTCGGCCCGCCGGAGAGGATGATGCCTTCGAGGTCTTCGCCGTAGGAGGCTATCTTCTCCACCGGCGTGTCGTAGGGGACGAGCTCGCTGAAGACGCGGGCCTCGCGCACCCTGCGGGCTATTAGCTGGGCGTACTGTCCGCCAAAGTCGAGGACCAGGATCACGCGCCGCCCCTAGCCCATACCTACGCCCTGGGAGCGCTGCTCGACCTTGCCTTCGGTCTGCAGTCCCGGAGCGTACATGACCTCGGCCTTCTGGAACTCCTTGATGTTCTGGTAGCCGGTCGTGGCCATGCTCATCTGGAGCGCGCCCATAAGGTTCAGGGAGCCGTCGTTCTCCCGAGCCGGGCCGGTCAGGATCTCCTCGATGCTGCCGGTAGTGGTGGTCTTTATGCGGGTGCCGCGCGGCAGCGTCGGGTGGAAGGTCGCCATACCCCAAGAGTAGCCCTTGCCCGGGGCCTCCTCGGCCTTGGCGAACGCGCTGCCGAGCATCACGGCGTCGGCGCCGACCGCAACCGCCTTGGATACGTCGCCCCCGGTCGACATGCCGCCGTCGGCGATGACGTTCACGTAGTCGCCGGTCTCGAAGTAGTGGCGCATGCGGGCCGCGGCCGCGTCGGCCACCGCGGTGGCCTGGGGCACGCCGACCCCGATCACACCCCGGGTGGTGCAGATACGGCCCGGCCCGACCCCGACGAGCACGCCGACCGCGCCGGTGCGCATGAGGTGGAGTGCGGTCGAGTAGCTGGCGCAGCCGCCGACGACCACGGGCACGTTGAGCGAGGGTATGAACTCCATGAGGTTCAGAGGAGTGGTCGTGGTGGAGACGTGCTCGGCGGAGACCACGGTGCCCTGTATCACCAGGAGGTCCAGCCCGGCCTCCAGGGCGGAGCGATGATACTTCTCCACCCTCTGGGGGGTAAGGCTCGCGCAGGCGAGGACGCCCTGGTCCTTGATCTCCTGCACCCGGCGGAAGATGAGCTCTTCCTTGATGGGCTCCTGGTAGAGCTCCTGCATCACGCGGGTCGCCTTCTCCTGCGGCAGACTCGCAATCTCCTCAAAGATCGAGTCCGGGTCCTCGTAGCGGGTCTGGAGCCCCTCCAGGTTGAGCACCGCCAGCCCGCCCAGGTTACCGATGATCCCGGCGGTCTTGGGGTCTACCGAGGCGTCCAACGCGCTCGCCATACACGGTAGATCCAGGTGCAAATTCCCGAGACTCCAGGATATGTCCACATCCTCCGCATCCCGGGTCCTGCGGCTCGGGACGATGGCGATCTCGTCCAGAGAGTAGGCCCTTCGCGCCGTCTTTCCTCTCCCTATCTCAATGTCCATTTAGCCTCCTTTCTAGGCAGGCCCCGAGAGGCCCGCACCACTACCTAGAGCCCGAATCGGAGGCCGCCGCCCGACGCCTAAAGCCCGCAGCGGGTATAACAAAGCCCACGAACAGTCGTCCGTGGGCTCCGCCTCTTCTTTACTCTGGCCCTCGCAAATCCAGATTATGCTACACCTCGTCGTCCGCGAGGGTCAAGGTAAGTTATCCGCCAGCTTGTCTGCTAGTTCACACAGCACCGGGTCCTCTGGCAAGAACGCTTAGTTAACAAGCCTCAATATGAGCACAACCAAGATTATTATGACCAGCACGCTAATGATTGTGCCTAACAGCCCTCGTCCCATTTTACTCCTCCCTTGACCGCCGTTTTCGTTGTAAGTGTAGTTCCCTGTACGCGGAGTAATCAAACCAGCAGGATATTACGGTGCTAGCAAAGAGAACGGATAAACAGGGATATTCCTTAGTATCCAGTACACCAAGATAATCAATAGTAATGACCATATAAATACAGGTTGGATAAAGAAACGTCGTAACGATTGTCCAAAGAAGGTGAGCTTGAGTTGAGATGTAAAGTAGTAGGCGATAAAGGGGACGGAAAGAACCATCATAGGGTTCAAGCCTAGAGCTGCAACAAGTTCTCCACGTGCGAGTTGATGTATAGCTCGAAGACTCCCGCATCCCGGACAATAGCAACCCGTCATTGCTAAAAACGGGCACCGCGGGAAGAGGTTAGAGTTAGTCGGATTGACTAAGTACAGAACGCTTATAGATATTAACACTGCAAAAATAAAGCCCGCAGAGGAGAGCCGGGCCATAGAGGTCGAGGCCAAGACTCAGGCTCCGGCAAGAGCCGCAATGACAGTGAAGGATAGATAGCCTAGCCAAAGCACTATCCCGCTCCCAAAAGCTACCCACGCCCAAGTCTTTGCTTTCCTCGACGTCTCCGCAGCGGCTGTTCTCTGACCCGCCGCCACTCTGCCATTAACTTGCGCTGCATAGACTATAGATACTATCCCAAACGGCAAACAACAGAAGATCGTGGTGAGAATAGCTGGAACTAGGTAATTCGGAACGTATTCCTGCGAGTGGTGCTGAGTGTATGGTGGAACACCAGTAGGCTGGGAAGCCCCAGATCGTAGATTGGCCCCGCAATTGGTGCAGTGGATAGCATTATCGTCGTTCTGGGCGCCGCAGTTAGAGCAATACACTAGTCCTCCATCTATTATTGCTACTGGTTGAAACTCCCCTAGCATTACTCACTGCTCGTTTATTATGCGCTATGCGAAGCATTTCGCGCAACACGACGACTGGAATCCAGTGGCGGGTCCCGCAAAACAAAGAGGGGCGGAGCCAATAAGGCCCCGCCCCGATGGATCTCTCGCTTTGGACGGCCCTTACATCATGCCGCCCATGCCGCCCATGCCGCCACCGGCGGCGGCTCCGGCGCCTTCCTCCTCGGGCTCGGCCACGACGACGTCGGTCGTGACGATGAGGCTCCCGATGGAAGCGGCGTTCTGGAGCGCCGAGCGGGTCACGAGCGCGGGCTCGATGACGCCGGCCTTCACGAGATCCTCGTACTCGCCGCTCAGGGCGTTGAAGCCCACGTTACCGCCCTGATTGCGGACCTTGTCCACCACGATGGAGCCGTCGGCCCCGGCGTTGGAGGCAATCTGACGGATCGGCTCCTCCAGCGCGCGGTAGATGATCCTGCCGCCGGTCAGCTCGTCGCCGTCCAGGCTGGAAAGGAAGTCGCCGACCGCGTTCTGGGCGTGCAGCAGCGCGACGCCGCCGCCCGGCACGACGCCCTCTTCGAGGGCCGCGCGGGTCGCGGAGAGTGCGTCCTCGACGCGATGCTTCTTCTCCTTGAGCTCGGTCTCCGTGGCCGCGCCGACCTTGATGACCGCCACGCCGCCGGAGAGCTTGGCGAGCCTCTCCTGGAGCTTCTCGCGGTCGAAGTCGGAGTCGGTGTTATCCAGTTCGCTGCGGATCTGGCCGATCCGGCCCCGGATGGCGTCAGCCTCGCCGGCGCCGTCCACGATTGTGGTGTCGTCCTTGGTGATAACGACGCGGCGGGCGCGGCCAAGCTGGTTCATCTGGGTGTTCTCGAGCTTGAGGCCGAGCTCCTCGGTGATGACCTCGCCGCCGGTTAGCGTCGCGATGTCCTCCATCATCCGCTTGCGGCGGTCACCGAAGCCGGGGGCCTTGACGGCGGCGGCGTTGAAGGTGCCGCGCAGCTTGTTGACGATCAGGGTGGCGAGAGCCTCGCCCTCGACATCCTCGGCCACTATGAGCAGCGGACGGTTCTGCTGCATTACCTGGTTCAGAAGGTTCAGCACGTCCTGGATGTTGCCGATCTTCTGGTTGGCGAGCAGGATGTAGGGGTCGTCGAGCACGGCCTCCATGCGATCCTGGTCGCTGACCATGTACGGCGAGAGGTAGCCCTTGTCGAACTGCATGCCCTCGGTGAACTCAAGGTCGAGTCCGAGCGTGTTGCCCTCCTCGACGTTCACCACGCCGTCCTTGCCGACCTTGTCTATGGCGTCGGAGATGGCGTTGCCGATCTCGTCCGAGCGAGCGGAGATGGCGCCGACGCGGGCGATGTCTTCCTTGCCGGAGATCTCGTTCGCCTGACCCTTGATGGCCTCGGCGGCCTGATCCACGGCCTTGTCTATGCCGGCGCGCAGGATGACCGGGTTGGCGCCCGCCGCGACGTTCTTCAGACCCTCGCGCACGATGATCTGGGCCAGCACCGTGGCCGTGGTCGTGCCGTCACCGGCGACGTCGTTGGTCTTGGTGGCGACCTCTTTTACGAGCTGCGCGCCCTGGTTCTCGAAGATGTCCTCGATCTCGATCTCGCGCGCAATCGTCACGCCGTCGTTGGTAATGGTCGGCGAGCCGAACTTCTTGTCCAGCACCACGTACTGGCCCTTCGGCCCGAGCGTTACCTTTACGGCGTCCGCCAGCTTGTTGACGCCGGACTCTAGCGACTGCCGGGCGTCGGTGTGGAACTTTAGCTCTTTGTGAGCCACCCTCGGTCCTCCTCTGTTAGACTACCTGCCGGACTTTAGCCGATCTGGCTACATCTAATCGTCTCGGCCCACCGGCTTACACTTTTCGGCACTCTCACCAGGAGAGTGCCAACAACGAGCAGTATAGTCCCGGCAGGGGTAGAATTCAAACCATGAACCCGAGGACTGAATCACGAGAAAGAAACGATAGCTCGCGCCGGGAGGGACTCCCGGCGCTTAGCAGAATACCTAGAGAGCTGGTCCGGGAAGAGCGTTACTGTGAACGGTGCGCCGCCGACACGGAGCACATTATCTATCGGGTGCCCAAGAAGATGCTCGTGGTCTACCTGAAAAACCACGATAACAACGTGCAGGCGACCTGCAGGGAGTGTGCCCGTAGCACCGTGCTCACCGGCGAGGAGCGGGAGCGGGCGCTACAGGGCGCATAAAGCAGGCTGGGATAGCTCCCGGATAGGTCCCCCGGATCTCAAGAATCCCGGCCTACAGAGGAGTAAGGCGGGCTACGAGGACCCCAGGGCTATGGTGAAGCTCCGAACCTCATAACCCGCTACCAGCTCGTTCCAGCTCACGGAGGGCTTACGCTCGATGTGCAGGTCTTCGAGGGCGAGCAGCTTGCGCAGGAAGACGTCGGACTCCTGAATGGCGATGTAGCTCCCGGGACAGCGGTGGCTGCCGTCGCCGAAGCCCATGACCGCCGCTCCGACCTTCTCTTTCTGCAGCTCGCGGCCCGGCCGGAGGGCGAGCGGACATTCCCCGGCCACCGACTCGTCGGCGTTTGCGTCGTAGATGTGGAGGTCCACGAGGCTGCCCGCCGGGATGGTCACCGAGGCTTCTCCGTCCGGCCCGCCGTCCAGCTGGATGTCGGCGGTGGCGCGCCGGTACAGGTGGCCGACCACGGGCTCGAGGCGCAGTATCTCCTCTAGCAGCGCGTGGCGTTCTTTCTCGTCGGCTTGCAGGTAACGCTCGCGGACCGTGGGCTGTTCGAGCATGTGCCAGGCGGCGACGCTTATGAACTCGCGGGTCGTCACCATGCCGGCCGCGGCGTAGGTCAGACACTCGGTCAGGATCTCGCCGTCGCCGTAGCCCTGCTCTATGAGGTGGGAGATCACATCCTCCCGGGGCTCTTTCTTGCGAGCCTCTATGGCGGGCTTGACGTCCAAATAGAAAAAGGCCGCGACCCGGGTCTGGTTGCGGGCGAAGCCGAGCAGGGCGCGCGGGCTCCAGCCGAAGCTCGTGATGTCGTTCGCGAAGAATGCCTCCAGACGCCGGTCCATCCCCGGCACTCTGCTATCCGTGAGCCCGACGACCTTGCCCGCGACCTTCACGGCGAGCTTCAGGCTCAGGTCGTCTAGCTCGGCGCGACGCTTGCGCCGCAGCTCGGAGATCAAGCCCCCCGCAAACTCCTCCATCAACCCCCGGTAGTTCTCGCTTACGGCCCTGGGCGAGAAGAAACGGGCGGTCTTAGCGCGCTGCTCGTTGTGCGGCTTGCCTTCCTGGTACAGGATCGGGGCCCTCATCTCCCCCGGCATCTTCTGTAGTAGCTCCGCGTTGAACCCCGCCTGCTTGACCTCGGTGCTCCGCAAGACCTCTCGTGTCTGGGCGTGGCCGCGGACGTGCCAGACCCCGTCCGGCCCCTGCTCAACCGCCTCCCGCGCGGGGGCCTCCACGGTACGCACCGTCTTGCGCTGAGACAGCGCCGCGTGGTCAACCGGACACCCTCCCCGAACCTCATCCGACATGGATCACCCCTCTCACTCACCGCTAATCCGCCACCCGGCGTTTTACGTTACTTTACGTTACGGTGTACAGCTTTTGAGACACAGAGTATCATAATAATCTTGGCAGCCGTGGTGGTTGTCAGTCAGAGGTATGCCAGAGGCAGAGGAGGGACATGGAGGCCGTAGACGGGACGAGCGGGTACTCCGGGGACCGGAGGGTGAGGCGCACGCGGCGTCTTCTGGCCGAGGCTTTGATCTCGCTCGTCCTGGAGCGGGGTTACGAGGAGGTGACGGTCCGGGAGATCACCGGGCGCGCGGACGTCGGTTACGCGACGTTTTTCCGGCATTATCCCGGTAAAGACGCCCTGCTCGAAGAGGTACTGGAGGTCGTGCTCGACGACCTGCTCCAACTGCTCGGTCCAGCGCAGGCCGAGGGACAGGCCGCCGTCGGCGCTTCGCTTTTCCGGTACGTTCAGGAGAACGCCGAGGTGTGCCGGGTACTGCTGGGAGACGGCGCTTCGCCGGCGCTGGTCAGGCGGATGGTAGAGACCGGCACGAGCAACGTGCTAGGTCAGAACGTCCCGTCCGGAGTGGGCGGAGAGAATTATCAAAACGAGCCCGTGCCGGCGGAGATCGCGGCCCACCACCTGGTAGTTTCCTCGATCGCGCTGATCCGGTGGTGGCTGGAGCGCGGGATGCCCTACCCGCCCGAGCGAATGGGTGGGATCTACCGGGACCTGATCGAACACCCTACCCGCAACGCGGCGTTCGAGACCTGAGCCGTCGGTCCCCGGACAGGGCGGATCGGAGCGAGGCAGAGTAAAGACAGGGCAATACGGGGTAAGGCGGGACAAGCGGGCTCAGGCGCTGGTCTCCGTGCGGTTCTTGCCGAGCTCTTTAGCGCGGTAGAGGGCGAGGTCGGCCCGTTTTGAGAGCGTGGTCCCGCTATCGTTGTGGCGATAAGAGGAGACCCCAAAGCTCGCCGAAATCCACCATCCGGTGGCCGACTCGTGCTCCTCGATGGTGATCCGGAGCCTATCGGCCAGCAGGTAGGCGGGCTCGAGGCCGGTGTCCGGCACGAGGACGGCGAACTCCTCGCCTCCCCAGCGCGCGAAGCTGTCGTTTTCTCTGAGGTGTGGCTGGACCTTGCGGGCGACGTTTATCAGGGCCTCGTCGCCGGAGTCGTGACCGTAGGTGTCATTGAGGATCTTGAAGTCGTCCAGGTCGAAGACGATCAGGGACAGAGCCCCGCCCGTGCGCGCGGCCCGCTCCACCTCCCGGCTCAGTATCGGCTCCAGGCCCCGGCGGTTTAATATCCCCGTGAGCGGGTCGGTGTCGGCCAGGCGCTTGAGGCGCTCTGCGTCGAGCTCCGTGCGGCGCAGGTCGTCTTTCATACTGGTCAAGAAATAGAGCACCGTAATGATAGAGACTCCAGAGACGTAGGTCAGGCCCAGCGTGTTCACTCCCTCCAGAGGGGTTCTCTCACCGGCGGGTAGAAAGAAAACGGGTAAGGAAAGCAGGACGGAGAGCGCGTACAGAATTCCCGCGCGGACCAGCGCCCCGAATCTCTCGTGGGCCAGAAAGACGAAGATGTAGATAAAAGGAAACCACAGGTAGAGGCTGAACAGCGAGACGTCCGTGAGCCCCGGCTGCGGCTCCAAGTACAGAGCATAGGCGAGGACCGCGAGCAACACGGCCCCTATGCTTATATACACCGCCTCCTCGACGATGCGCACCGGCAGCCTGCCGGAGAGTAACGTCCAGATAGAGACGGCCGAGACTAACAAGACGGAGACGAACGCGGCCCGGGTAAAGGGCGAAATGCTGCCCGCCAGCTCGTTTGCAAGCCAGGCAAGGCAGGAGCCTGTAAAACCCACGGTCAGGATCACCGCGTAGGTGCGGCGCTTGAAACCGGCTAGGGAATCCACTACCTCCCCCGTAGCACTCTGCCCCGTTCCCGGCACGATGGTAGACACGGTACAAGAATAACCCCTGGCCGCCTCCGGCTCTACGTCCGCCGCATAAGCTACGTAACCTTACGCGCTACGGGCGCTCACAGAGAGGTAGTCCGGGTGGGCCAGCGCGGGCGTGTAGAGGGCTGCGGCCCCGATCATGGCCGCGTTGTCGGTGCACAGCGCGGACGGCGGGACCACGAGCCCGAGGCTCCGGCGCTCGCACTCCTCACCGAGCCTGCGCCGCAGCCGGGCGTTGGCGGCCACGCCCCCGGCCACGACCAGCGAGCGCGCCTCCCGCAGCTCGGCAGCCCGCACCATCTTTCGGACCAGCGCCTCGACCACCGCCGACTCGTAGCTCGCCGCGAGATCCGGCAACTCCGCGGCCACCGCCTCCGCGTAGAGCCCCTTGAGCCGGTACAAAAGGCTCGTCTTCAGGCCGGAGAAAGAGAAGTTCAGGTCGTCGCGGCCCTTGAGCGCGACCGGGAAATCGTATGCGGCCGGGTCCCCCTCCCTCCCGGCCTCCGACAGCGCGGGGCCGCCCGGGAACCCGAGCCCGAGCATGCGGGCTCCCTTGTCCAGCGCCTCGCCGGCCGCGTCGTCCAGCGTCGCGCCGAGCCCTTCCATGCCACGGCGCTCGTCCACGGCGTAGAGGGCGGTGTGCCCGCCCGAGGCTATACCGGCGACGAAAGGAGGCTCGAGGTCCGGCTCGGTAAGATAGGCGGCGGCGACGTGCCCTTCGAGGTGATCCACGGCCACCAGCGGCAAGCCCCGCGAGTAGGCGAGCCCCTTGGCGGCAGAGACGCCGACGAGCAGGGCCCCGATCAGACCCGGATTCGTCGTGACCGCGACCTTCTCCACCTCCTCCAGCCCGACGCCCGCCTCGGATAGCGCCCGCTCCACGACACCATCCAGACGTTCGAGGTGGGCCCGCGAAGCGACCTCCGGCACCACGCCGCCGTAACGGCCGTGCTCGGTCTGGGTGTGGACCACGTTCGAGAGCGCGCGGGCGCCGGAACCGAGCGGCTCGACCACGGCGGCGCAGGTATCGTCGCAGGATGTCTCGATGGCGAGGATCACGACTCATATTGTAGCTGTCTGTAGCGGGCTATAGCGGTTACTCCACGTATCGGGCGCGCCGGTATACTCCCGTTATGCGCGCATTCTCGCTGTTGTTCGCTTTTATCTCGCTCGTGTTGCTGGTGCAGCTCGTGGCGTACCTGATCATAGGTCCGGTGCAGACGGTCTTCGTGGTGGCGCTGCTGGTGGGATTCGCGGCGTGTGCGGGGGCGGCTCTGTATCTGCTCAAGCCCTACGAGGACCGCGACGCACTGCAAAAACGCCGGGAGCTCTGGAGAGCACGCCGGGGTCTGGATGGGTCCGACGACGAGTCCGAAGAGCACCGGGAAGATGAGAGCCGGGAGAGGTAGAAAGTCTAGAAGGTCTAGAAAGGCTAGAGGGTGAGGCTCATGATCAGGGCGTCCTCGTCGCCGTAGTAGCGGGGGCGGCGTCCCACGGTCGAGAAGCCCAGGGAGTCGTACAGGGAGCGTGCGGAGGCGTTGCTCGGTCGGACTTCCAGATACACCGTCCGTGCTTCGGGGTGTTTGGAGATAGCCGAGGTTAGCAGACGCCGGGCGAGGCCCCTGCGGCGGCTCTCCGGACGCACGGCTATGTTCATGACGTGTAGCTCGTCCGCGGTGTGCTTGATGCCCACGTATCCCGAGATCCCGCCGCCCTCCGCAGTGTTCGCCGCGGCGACCAGATAATCGCTGAACGGGCTGTGTAGCTCCGCCTGCCAGATCGCCCGCGTCCAGGGGCGGGCGAGGCTTACGGAGTCTATCTCCCACACCTCGGGGAGGTCCTCCTCGCGCATCGGACGCAACTCCACCGGAGGTACCAGAGGCGCTTCGTCTCCCCTCTCTTTCATCCCTCGCTCCACGGGTTGCGTTCCCGACGGGCCTCTGCGTCGGGCTGGCGGACGTAGATCGGCACCAGTTCATCGGGCGTGACGGGTGTCAGGTCGCCGCCCCGCACCATCCCCGCCGCCGTGACCCGGTGCAGCGGGGAGCCGTCCGGCGGGATAAAGCCCAGATGACCGAGCCGCTCGCGGTAGCGTACCGCTCCGTCACCGGTCACGAGCGCCGCGGACATCTCCTCCGGCAGCGACTCCGGCTCGGCGCAGATAACTTCTCCCGCACCTCCACCGCCGTGGCGCCGGGCGAACACCTCGCCGCGCCGGGCGTCCACCACAGATAGCACGCTCCCACCCTCCCCGAGCACCGAAAGCGCGGGCTCTGCGAGCGCGGATAGCGTGTCCCCACCGGCGACCTCAAGGCCTCCCCCGAAAGCCAGCGAGCGGGCGGTGGCGGCGGAGATCCTGATCCCGGTAAAGGTTCCCGGCCCGAGACCGACGAGGATGCGCCCGATCTCCCCCACCCCGATGCCGCACAGTCCCAGCGTGGAGTGTATGGCCGGTAGCAGAGCCTCCGAAGATCCCCCCGATCCTCTACCGGCGACCGAGGTCTCGGCGAGTATCTCCCGCTCCTCCTGTACGTCGCCCCCGCGGTCCGCGCCGCTCACCCGCGCCACGGCGACCGTCGCCACCGACGTCGAGGTGTCGAAGGCGAGGACTAGCAACCGGCCTCCCTATCCTCCGTATTCTCTGCATCAGAGAGACGCCGGGCGGCGGGGCCGGAGATCTCGACCCGCCGCGTCGTGGCGGTCTCGTGCGAGAGCCGGACGACGGTCGGCTCCGCGAGCAGCGCGAGCGCGGGCTCGGCCCACTCCACGAACGCCACGGCGTCCGGACGGAGGTGCTCGTCCAGGTCGAGCGCGTCGTACGGGTCGAGGCCCTCCAGCCGGTACAGATCCAGATGCTCCACGGCGAGCCGCCTGCCTCCGCGCCCACCCCGGTAGGCCCGGGCCAGCTGGTAGGTCGGGCTCGTCACCTCTTCCTCCACACCCAGGGCGTGGGCGGCCGCGCGCACGAAGGTGGTCTTGCCAGCCCCCACCTCGCCGGAGAGGACGACCGCGTCGCCCGGCGCCAGCACGCGGGCAAGGTCTCGGGCGAGGCGCGAAAGCGCGGCCTCGTCCACACCCTGGCGCAGTATCGTGGGTCCGGGGAGCTCCCCCACGGACTTTTAGAAGAGCTCCGGCTGCGCGGGCTCTCTGGCTCCGGTCTCGCCGCCGGGGATGTTCAGGGTGCCATAGGTGGCCGGGCGTTCGGCGGAGAGGAGCTCCGGCAGACGCCCGAAGTCCGATAGCAGGAGGGCCCGGTCGGCCGGGGTGTAGAGCGCCCGCGGCAGCGAGAGAGTCGGGAAGACGAACCGGCCGTCCAGCGGCACGGCCCGGCCCCGGATGCGGGACACGGCCTCCTTGCGGCCCGTGAGCAGCCGGCTCGCGAGGTCCCCGAGCGCGAGGACGACCTTCGGATCTACCGCCGCCAGCTGGCTCATCAGGTACTCGCGGCAGGAGTTGATCTCGGCCGGCTTCGGCCCTCTTGGCGGGGTGCCGGGCGGCCGGCACTTGACGAGCGTGGTCAGGTAGGCCCGGTCCCGGCCCAGCCCGATAGAGCCAAGCAGCCGGTCGAGCAGCATCCCGGACGCCCCCTGGAAGGTCCGGCCCTCGCGGTCCTCATTGAAGCCCGGTGCCTCTCCGACCACGAACAGCTCCGCGTTTAGCGGGCCCTCACCGAAGACCACCTGGCTCCGGCTGTGGCACAGACCGCACCGCCTGCAACCCAGGGCCTCCTTCTGGGCCTCCGCGAAGTCCAAGGATACGCCTTAGATCTCGTCGGACTCTGGCAGGAAGTAGCCTAGGGCCACGTAAGCCCCGCCGACGATCAAGGTGCCGGGCCCGGGGATGAAGATCACCGCCGCCACCGTCGCCAGCCGGACCCAGACGGAGGCCACGCCCATCTCCCGGGCTATGCCGCCGCAGACGCCCATGATCCAACGGTCGCTCTTGGACCTCTTCAGTCCGCCCATGAGATCTCCACACCTCCCGTGATTCCGTAACTTCTCATAATTCTCATTACTCTCATTACTTCCCTCACGACTTTTCGTAATCCACCGGGGCCGACCGGAGCCGGTAGGCGTTACGGTCGTCTCTACAGTCTCTCAGTCTATAACAGCGGTGATTGGACCGCTTTCTCCGGCTCTAGCCGGACGACCACGTTGTCTATGAGCCGGGTGTCGCCGGCCTTTGCGGCGCAGGAGAGCAGTATCGCCCGCGTGCCGTCCGCGGCGTCTCCCAGGCTCTCGGCGTCGGCGGCCGACACGTAGTCCACCTCCAGGCCCTCTTGTAGGGTGAGATCCCCCTTCACCAGCTCGCGCAGCCTGTGGGCGAGCCGGGCCGGAGGCTCCCCGTCCCCGGCTTGACCGGCCTCCTCAGCGGCCCGGAGTGCGCGTGGAATCGCCAGGGCCGCCTCGCGCCCGGCGGCGGAGAGGTACACGTTGCGCGAGCTCAGGGCCAGCCCGTCCCGCTCGCGCACCGTGGGGCAGACCACGAGGCTCGCCGCAAACCCGAGATCCCGCATCATGCGCCGCACCACGACGGCCTGCTGGGCGTCTTTCTGGCCCATGTACATCCGGTCCGGCCCGACCACGTTCAGGAGCTTTACGAGCACGGTCGCGACCCCGGCGAAGTGTCCGGGCCGGGATGCGCCTTCGAGCACGTCCTCGAGGCCCCGCACCCGCACCTCGGTCGTGAAGCCGACCGGATACATCTCCTCGGGGCGGGGCAGGAACACCGCGTCCACCCCGGCCTCCTCGGCCAGCCGAAGATCACGCTCCTCGTCCCGGGGATAGCGGTCGAGATCCTCCGCCGGACCGAACTGCAGCGGGTTCACGAAGATGGAGACGACCACGGCCCCGCACTCCCGCCTGGCCCGTCTCACGAGCGAGAGATGCCCCTCGTGCAGGTACCCCATCGTGGGCACCAGCCCCACGGATGACTCCCCAACGGCTCCGCCGGACTTACCGGCGAACGACCGCATGTCCCCGGCGTTCCTCAGCACCTCCATTACCACTCCTCGTCCAACTTGTTAACCTTGTTGACCCTCAACGACCAGCCGTCATGGTCCTCGACGCCCGGTGGCGCCTGCCCGCAGGGCTCCTCACGGAGCCCTTTATGAAGGACCTGTGGCGTCGGTTCGCGGTGTCCGATCCGGAAACATCGCGGCCGTCTGCGCCAACGCCTCCTCGTCGTCCACCCCGCGGGCCGCCAGTAGCCGCAGGTGGCCCGCCGCGCGGCCCGCATCGGCGTCATCCTCCGGTCTCCCCCGTCCGAGCCTCCCTGCGAGGGCCCGGTAGTCCGGCGGCATCTGTGCGGCGGGCTCTCTCTCGCCCAGCCGGCGGCTCTCCCGCAGGAAATCCGCACACAGCTCGCGGTGGCGCTCGACGTGCTCGGGCTTGAGCCTGGCGCCCCGGGCGGCGAGCCGGTCGGCCAGGGAGAGCACCGCGAGCTCCTCGGCGAACGGTCCGGCCGCCCGAGCCAGCCGCCGCGGCGGGTAGTCCGAGCTCGGGTTGGACATGAAACCTATCTTCAGGTGCAGGGCGGTCAGCGTCACGGCGAGGTCCGTATCCCCGGCAGACACCCCGAGCCGGCGGCAGATATCGTGGGCATAGCACGCGCCCAGGGTATCGTGGGCGACGAAGAGCACCCGGCCCTCTATCTCACCCCGGGTGATGGGCTTCGCAATATCGTGCAGCAGGCCCACCAGCCGCAGCCCGGCGCGTCTCTCGGGCGGTACCCTCGCCCCCAGACTCTCCTCGTCGAGCTCGCGCTCCACCTCCCGGATGGTCTGCAGTATGTGGCCGAAGGCGTCGAGGTGATGAAAGTCCCCCTGACCCACGCCCCGGGCGAGCCCGAGCTCCGGCACCGCCTCCAGCACGAGCTCCGGCCGCAGGGGCGGCTCCAGCGCGGCGAAGAGGGCCTGCGCCGGGCCCGACCGGCTCTCGCCAGCTCCGGTTATTCCGGTTATTCCGGCTGCGGGGTCTACGGGATGTTCCAAGAGGGTCTCACGGGCTCGTTCGACGCGCCTAGCGGCGGCGACGGGCCTTCTTGCGGCTGGTGTTCGGGTTCGGACGGCCCTTCAGGGGCCCGGCCTCCCCGTCGTCTTCCCCGGAGCCCGCGGCGCGCCCGTTACCGGAGCCGCCCTTGCTCTTAGCCTGCTGCGCCCGCTGTGCCCGCTGCGCTCTCTGGCGCTCGGTAAAGGCCGAGAACAGGGTGAAGATGAAGAAGAAGAACACGGCGTTTATCGCGAGAAACGGCAGCTCCTCGGGGATCTCGATGCCGAAGCTCTGCGGCCAAATAACGCTCGTAACGTAGACTATGCCGAGCCAGATCAGGGTAAAGATCGTCGCCCGGCGAAAGGCTGATCTCCAGTTGAGGTCCTTCAACAACTCCGGGGCTCCTCTCGGTGCAATGGTTCGATACGCAAAGACCAGTCTATCGCACACGGACCCGGCCCAACCTCCCCGACCGAAAATCGTGTATGAATTTAAGCATTGGACAATTAGATTGCGCCAAATATAATGTGCGCGTCGGAGTTATCCCGCTGGTTGCGCCGGGAGGTTGCGGGCGGGGTCAGGCAGGATATCGGGAGGTTTACCGGAAGGTACAGGTTGGAAAGTCGAGGAGTTCAAAGAGTAGCTACGGAGTTCGGACACGGCCCTGTTTGCGGGGCTGAGGAGGTTTCATAGTGGCATTTTTGAAGGTTGGAGAAGAGAACAGCACGCCGGTAGAGCTTTACTACGAGGATCACGGCTCCGGTAGCCCGGTCGTCCTGATCCACGGCTGGCCGCTCTCGGGGCGGTCGTGGGAGAATCAGGTACCGGCGCTCGTCTCAGCCGGTCACCGGGTAATCACCTATGACCGCCGGGGCTTCGGGAGCTCGTCCCAGCCGTGGGCCGGCTACGACTACGACACCTTCGCGGCGGACCTCGACGCGTTGCTCACCGAGCTGGACCTCCGGGACGTGACGCTCGTCGGGTTCTCGATGGGCAGCGGCGAGGTCGCCCGCTACATCGGCAATTACGGCACCTCTCGCGTCTCGAGGGCCGTGCTCGCCGCCGCGGTGCCGCCGTATCTGTACCAGAGCGAGGACAACCCCGACGGCGGGCTGGACGACGCCACCATCCAGCAGTTCAAGGACGGTGTGCGCGGCGACCGCATCGCGTTCCTGGAGGAGTTCACCAAGAACTTCTTTACCGCCGGAGACCGGGACGACCTCGTCAGCGAGCCGAGCCGGCTGTATCACCGCGACATCGCGGCCTTCGCCTCGCCCAAGGGTACGCTGGACTGCATAGAGGCGTTCGGGCGCACCGACTTCCGCGAGGACCTGGAGAAGTTCGACGTGCCGACCCTCATAATCCACGGCGACTCCGACGGCATCGTCCCGTTCGAGGTCAGCGGCCGACGTTCGCACGAGACGATCCCGGACAGCACGCTGGCCCTCATCGAAGGCGCGCCGCACGGCCTCAACGCCACCCACCCGGAAGATTTCAACCGCGCGCTGCTGGACTTCCTCGGCTAACGCCGGGCAGCGCCGGTTAACGTCGGGCGGGGGGTACGGACGCTAGACGTTACGGCCTCTGTCAGGGGTGAGCCGGACCGGGGGAGTAGGTCCGGCTCGCTTTTTACGGGGCGAGTATGGTATATGTCGTATATTGGACTATTTGGAGAAGACATCGGGTAAAGAGAAGATGCTGCAGCCGGAGGACATGCTGTGCTTCGAGCTCCACGCCGCCTCCCGCGCGATGACGGCGGTTTACAGGCCGCTGCTCGGTGAGCTCGGCCTCACGTATCCCCAGTATCTGGTCATGGTGCTCCTCTGGGATAGCTCGCCCCGGCTGGTAAACGAGCTCGGCCGGGAACTGGAGCTGGACTCCGGCACCCTGTCTCCGCTACTCAAGCGTCTCGAAGGCTCCGGTCTGGTGCTGCGCCGCCGCCGGGAAGAGGACGAGCGCGAGCTGGAGGTTACGCTGACCAGGTCCGGCCGGGAGCTCAAAGAGCGGGCCCGGCACATTCCCGCCGCCATAGAACAGGCCGCGGACCTGGCCCCGGGAGAGATGGAGAAGCTCGTCGGCAGGCTCGCGAGCCTTAGATCCTCGCTGTACCGGTCTGCCTCCGGGTAACGGCCGGACCCGGCTATCGCCCGATGTAGATCCGCTCGACCCGGCGGGGGTTTACGCCGGTCGTGATCTCGTAGTTGATCGTGCCCGCCAACCGGCCAAGCTCCTCCGCGCCGACCCTCTCGCCGGCCTGCTCGCCGACCAGCACCACCTCGTCGCCGACCTCGACCACGCCGTCAACCCCGAGCACCATCGCATCCATCGTCACCCGCCCGAGCACGGGCCGCCGCTCCCCGCGCACGATCGCCACCCCGGCGTTCGAGAGCGTGCGGCGGTAGCCCTCGGCGTATCCGGCAGGCACCGTGGCGGCGTACATCGGCTCCTCGGCCCGGAAGGTAAGCCCGTACGATACCCCGTCGCCGGGCTCCAGCCGCCGCGTGTCCGCAACGTAGCTGACGAGGCTCATGACCGGACGCAGACCCTCCTCGTGGGGGTCTCCCTCGTCGCCCTGAGGGTGCATGCCATAGATGGCCACTCCGGGCCGCACGAGGTCGTAGCGGGAGCGGGGATGCCACAGCGTGCCCGCCGAGTTCGCGGCGTGTACGGTGAGCCCGGCAAAGGAGCCCGCATCCAGAACTTCCTCGAACAGGGCTAGCTGCCGCCGGGTGGAGCCGGAGTCCTCCGGGTCGGAGTCCGCGCAGGCGAGGTGGGTGTAGACGCCGGTCAGCCGGTCGCCGAGCACGCGCCGCGCCTCCCCCACTTCATCCGGCGCCACACCCCAGCGGTTCATCCCCGTGTTTACCTTGAGGTGCGCCCGCAGCCCGGGCACCGCGGCGATACGGCGCGCGCTCTGCGGGGAGTGTGCCGTCACCGTGAGGCCCCTGGAGGCGGCGAGCGCGAGCTTCTCCGGGAGCAGGTCGGTAAAGACTAGGACCGGGGCTCCGATACCGGCGTCCCTGAGCTCCGCGCCCTCCTCGGCGGTCACGACGGCCAGGGAGTCGGCCCCGGCGGATAGCGCGGCTCGCGCCACCTCCACCGCGCCGTGGCCGTAGGCGTCGGCCTTTACGACCGCCATCAGCCGGGCTCCTCCGGCGCGTCCGATCAGGGTGCGCACGTTGTGGCGGACCGCAGAGAGGTCTATGCGGGCGGCGGTTCGGGCGGGGCTTTCCCGGAGAGGCTCTCCGGTCAACTTCCGGGGCTCTTGAGGTGGAGCTTCAGGATGTCCATGCGGGTTACGACCCCGACGAGGCGGCCCTGGTCCTCCACCGGCAGGATCTTCTTCCGCTCACGCACCATCGCGGTCGCGGCCTCCGACAGCGCGGCCTCGGGCGGGATTGATACGGTCTCGGCGGTCATCACCTGGCCGACGGCGACGCCCGCGCTCTTTATGGTCTCCTCCTTGTACTCTCCCCAGTCGCCGAATGGCACCACGCCGCCGAGTATCTCCAGAAAGCCCGGGGTGCGGATATTGGCGTCCTGGAGTATGAGGTCGCCCTCGGTCACGATGCCCGCGACGGCGCCGTCCTCGACGACCGGCGCGCCGGGGATGCGCCGCTCGGCGAAGAGCCCTATCGCGGTCTCTATGGTGTCGTCCGGCGAGAGCGTCGGCCAGTCCTCGTGCATGACCTCGCTCACCCGGATGTTACGGACGTCTTGCTCTTCCACTGGCTCTCCCCTCGATTATGAGCTTACGATCCTTTTTTCACGGCGGGCTCCAGCCCACGATACTACTGCATCCGCCCGAGGCCCCACGGGCCCCGGGGTACAAGAGCTACAATATCTCGGCGAAGGCTAGAGGCAGATAGGGCAGGAGATCCGTGGCGGCTAGGCTCTCGGCGGGCCAGCCGGTGTCGGCGAGCCACAGCTCCGCCGCCTGCCCGTGGGCCCAGGCTCCGGCCCGGGCGGCCTCGTACCCGTCCATGCCACGGGAGAGCAGGGCCCCGATCACACCCGTCAGAACGTCCCCGGTGCCGCCGGTCGCGAGCGCCGGGGTAGAGCCGGTGGAGTTCACCGCCCTCTCCTCTCCCCGGACGACCAGGGTATCGGGCCCTTTCAGGAGCACCGTGCAGCCGTGTTCCTCCGCGGCCTCCCGAGCGTACCGCAGCCGGTGTGCGGACACCTCTCGAGCCCCGGCCCCGGAGAGCCTCCCAAGCTCGCCGTCGTGGGGCGTTATGACGGTCGGCGCGTCTCGATCCGCTATGGATCGGGAGCCGGAGAGGCTCGTGACCGCATCGGCATCCAGCAGGGCCGGGATGTCCGTGCCGGAGAGCATCCCTTCCACGAGCTCCCGGGTGCCCTCGCCGCCGCCGAGAGCCGGCCCGCAGGCGAGCGCCGTCGCCTTCCCGGCGTGGTCCAGTATCGTATCCAGCGCCCCGGCTCCCAGATAGCCGTTCTCGTCCTCGGGAGCACCGTACACGAGCACCTCGGTAAGCTCCGCATCGAGCGCCGAGGCCGCGCTCTCCGGCACGACGAGGAACACTATGCCGCAGCCCGCGCGCTGCGCCCCCCTCGCGGCCATCGCCGCCGCCCCGGTCATGGCGCGGGATCCGGCCACGATGAGCGGCGCACCGGCGGAGTACTTGTGGGCGGACAGCCCCGTGCGCGGCAGCGTTCCCCGTAGAGAGGCGGCGTCGGTCAGGCGTATCGAGGGCTCGGCGTCCGCCTCGGGCGGGATGCCGATGTCCACGACCGCGACCTCGCCGGAGTGCTGGAAGCCGGGTGAGATCACGCACCCAGCCTTCGCCGCGTGGGCGCAGACGGTCAGGTCGGCCCTTATGGCCTCGCCCTCTACCTCCCCTGTCGAGCCGTCTACCCCGGAAGGCACGTCGACCGCGACGGTCTTCGCCCGGGAGTGGTTTATCTCCCGGATCAGGGCGGCCTCCTTCTCGCGCACCTCGCCGTGAAATCCGGTGCCGAGCAGGGCGTCCACGACGAGATCCGCGCCGTCCAGCGCCTCCAGAAGCTCGCCGAGCCGTTCGGGGCCGTGGATACCGACGCCGAGGCTCCGCAGCACGGCGAGGTTCGTCTCCGGGTCGCCGGAGTAATCGTCTTTGGTTGCCACGACCGTAACCCCGACGCCGTGGCGGTGCAGCTCGCGGGCGATCACGAACCCGTCGCCGCCGTTGTTGCCGCCGCCGCAGACCACCAGGGCGCGGCGGGGCTCGAAACGTCTGAGTATCTCCCGCATCATCCCGGCCGAGGCCCGTTCCATCAGGACGATGCCCGGGATGCCGAGCTCCTGGGCCGCGGCATCCGCCCGAGACATCTCGTCCGCGGTGAAGATCCTCACGAGGCTGGGCCGTTTCGCCGGATCTGGCAGACGGCGACTGCGGAAAGCTCGGAGTGGGTTATGGAGATGGAGATGTCCTCTTCGCGCACCCCGACCAGCTTCGCGAAATCCGAGATCTTGCCCATCAGCCGCACGTAGGGGGCGCGGCGGCGCTGCCGGATCACCTCTACCCCGTTCCACTGTATGAGGCCGCAGCCCAGCGCCTTGCACACGGCCTCCTTGGCGGCCCAGCGTCCGGCGTAGTGGCGCTCGTAGAAGCGGTACTTCTCGCAGTAGGAGATCTCATCCCCGGTAAACAGCCTCTGGCGGATACGGGGCGTTCGCTCCAGGGCGAACTTCATCCGCCCACAGTCCACGACGTCCACCCCGACCTCTGGCACGTAGAAGTTCTCTGGGAGATTTTCCAAGGCGCTCTTCCGCTCCTGTCGCGGGTTTTACGGGTCATGTTCACGGCGGCCAGCGTCCCACTCAGGTGATGCTCCGCCAAAAGACATATTATAGAGGCCATGACGGCGGTGATCATAGGCAACCGGGGCGCGGGCCGGGCGGGGGGCGAGGGCAAGCTGGAACGCTGCGCCGAGATCCTGGAGTCCGGCGGCATAGAGGCCGAGATCTGGCCCACCGAGTACCCCGAGCACGCCACCGAGCTCGCCGCAAAGGCCGGGGACGGCCTGATCGTGGCCGCCGGCGGCGACGGCACGGTAAACGAGATAATAAACGGCATCTCCGCCGAGGCGACCCTGGGCATCCTGCCACTCGGCACAGCCAACGTCCTGGCGCGGGAGCTGGATCTCCCGATGAGGCTGGAGGCCGCGTGCAAGAGGATCATCCGCGGTCAGACCATCGACATAGACGTCGGGGTGGCGACCGACTGCGAGAGCGTGGAGCGCCGCTTTGCCTGCATGGCGGGCATCGGTTTCGACGCGAGCGTGATCGGCGAGGTTGACCCTCACATGAAACGCCACCTCAAAACTTCAGCATTCACGCTGACCGCCTTCCAGGTCTATTTCAAGAGCGAGATGCCAAAGTTCGAGCTCACCCACGGCGACGAGGTATACACCACCCAGTTCGCCATCGTCGCCAACACCAGTCACTACGGCGGCGATTTCAAGGTGATAGACGAGGTATCTCTAACCAGCGGCGAGCTCTCCGTGGTCAGGGTCGAGAAGGTCGGCTCCCTGCTCCGCCCGGACTACCTGGGACGCATCTTCGCCCGCCAGCCACTCTCCGGCTTCTCGCCGACGTTCTCCGGCGCGGAGGTTAGCGCGCGCGCCCTGGGCGAGAAAGTCCCCGTGCAGCTCGACGGCGAGATCTGGGGCTGCCTGCCGATGTCATTCCGCGTCGACCCCTCCAGCCTGCGTGTGATCCGGTGAATAGATGTCCAGCAGAGAGCAAGGTTCCGAATAAGATCTACACAGCGCTCGCAGAACGTCTCGAAAACGGGTGGAGAAGGTCTTCAGGCTAACCTCGGAGCTACGCGAAATTGAGAGGTAGACTTCTCGTAAGAAATAAGTTAATGACTCTCATCTTCAAGGAAAAACTTATCGAGCTTATCGGTGGTGGCAACTACGACACCAAATCCGAGTGCAAGTGCGGTACATAACCCGAGTAACCATAAAAGCACCGTATCAATTACGTTTGGAAACTCTACAAACTTTGAAAGCAACCAAGGCCCGTTACCAAGAAGTAAAAGTGGCAAGATAACTCTAGTGAACGCACGTGTTGAAATCATCCGTTCTCCTGTACGAAATCCAGCTACTTAACCGTAGCACTAGAAGTTTTGGTAAGCAATCTTCCCAGGAGAGAAGCCTTTGTATCGAGCGAGGAGCCTGCTCATGAGAATTACTAGACTCCTACTCTTTCAAGAGATTGCGAACCTTGGCGGCTATTATATTTTAGGTTCTATCCACTTTCGGCGAAAGCCAGCCGCAACCCGAGGCCGACAATCACCCCACCCGTAACGTATCCCAGAGCCTTCGCCGGTCCGGGTCTGCCTCTAAACCAGCCGCCCAGAGCTCCGGAGAAAAGCGCGATCACCCCGGTAAACACCAGTGTGAGCAACGTAAAAGCCGCCCCGAGCGAGAGGAAGCCCAACGCCCCGCCGGAGCCCGCGAACTGCGGCAGGAAAGCCAGAAAGAAAAGCGCGACCTTCGGGTTCAGCACGTTCGTGAGGAGGCCCTGCGCGAAGATGCTCCTGAGCCCCGCCGCCAGACGCCCGCTCTCTGGTACGGAGAAACTCTCTCTATCAAAGAGCGTCTTTACACCAAGGTACACTAGATAAGCCGCCCCCGCATACTTTACGACCTGGAAAGCGGCGGCGCTGCTCGCCAGTATCGCTGAGAGCCCGGCGGCGGCGAGCGTGGTGTGTACGAGCAGCCCGGCGCACACTCCCCACGAGGAGACGAGCGCCGCCCTCCGGCCCTGGGCCACACCGCGCGTCAGCACGTACAGGTTGTCCTGGCCCGGGGTCGCGATCAAGGCCAGCGACGCGCCCAGTAAAAACAGTAGACTCGAACCTTCCGGCAGCACACTCAAATTCTCACCTTCTACTCCACGGTTACGCTTTTCGCGAGGTTGCGGGGCTTGTCCACGTCCAGCCCGCGGAACTTCGCCACGTGGTAGGCGAGGAGCTGTAGCGGCACGCAGACCACTAGCGGGCTCAGCTCGGGGGTTTCGAGCGCCGAGGCAGGTAGCGGCAGGGTGGACTCCGCGACCCGCTCGGCTTCCGGGTCTCCCTCTGCGGCCACGGTTATGACGCGGGCGCCGCGGGCCATCGTCTCCTCGACATTGGAGAGCGTCTTCTCCCGGTACACGCCGTGGCCCAGGATGGCGACGACCGGGCAGTAGTCGTCCACGAGCGCTATCGGACCGTGCTTCATCTCGCCCGCCGGGTATCCCTCGGAGGGGAGGTAGGAGATCTCCTTCAGCTTCAGCGCCCCCTCCAGCGCGATGGGAAACGAGACGCCGCGCCCGAGAAAGAGCGAGCATCGGGCCTCCTCGAAGATGCCGACGGCCCGCCGCATCCGGCTCACGCCGTCCTCGCCCTCTAGCAGGGCCAGCGCCTCCTCCACCCTGTCGGGCGAGCGGCGTAGCTCCTGTCCGAGCTCTCGGCGCCCGTCCTCGGGTAGAGTCCCCCGCGCCTCCGCGAGCCCGAGCGCGAGCAGGTACATGGCCGCGATCTGGGTGGTAAAAGCCTTCGTGGAGGCGACGGCTATCTCCGGGCCCGCGTGGGTGAGCAGAACTGCGTCGGCCTCGCGGGTAATTAGCGAGTCCCGGGTGTTGGTTAGGGCGAGCACCTTGCCGCCGAAGCCCCGGGCGGACTCGACCGCCGCCAGCGTGTCGGTGGTCTCGCCGCTCTGGGAGATGGCGACCACCAGCGTCCGCCCGTCGCCGATGGGGTCCGAGTAACGGTACTCGCTCGCGATCTCCACGTCCACCGGGATCCGGCACAGCCGCTCTATGACGGTCTTCCCGAGAAGCCCCGCATGATAGGCCGTGCCGCAGGCCGCGACCACGACACGGTCTATATCCGTAAGGTCGAGGTCTAGCTCGGAGAGGTCGAGGTTCCCTTCGGTGTCCAGACGGCCGGAGAGGGTTCGGGCCAGGGCGCCGGGCTGCTCGTGGATCTCCTTGTGCATGTAGTCCTCGTAGCCGCCGAGCTCCACGGCCTCCGGGCTCCAGTCAACCTCGAAGTAGTCGCGCTCGACGGGCCGGCCGTCCGGGGTCGTGATCCCGACCTTCGAGCCGGTGATGGTCGCGATCTCACCGTTCTCGACCACCAGAAAACGCCGGGTGCGACCGACGAGGGCCTGCACCGCGCTGGCCAGGAAGTTCTCTCCCTCTCCGAGCCCGACGATCAAAGGGCTCTGGTGCCGGGCGGCGACTATCGTATCCGGCTCGTCGGCGCTGACCGCGGCGATTGCGAAAGATCCCGTAAGCCTGCCGAGTGTGGCGGCCACGGCCTCCCGCAGCCCCTCTCCGGCCTCCACCCGCTCCGAGAGCAGGTGGGCTATGACCTCGGTGTCGGTCTCCGAGACGAAGCCGTGACCCCTGCTTTCGAGCTCGCGCCGCAGCCCGGCGTGATTCTCGACGATACCGTTGTGCACCACGGCGACCCGTCCGGCCTCCGCCCGGGCGTTACCCGCGGCGCCGACGTGCGGGTGGGCGTTCGCCTCCGTAGGCCGCCCGTGTGTCGCCCAGCGGGTGTGGCCTATACCGCTCCGCACGCCGCCGAGAGATCCGTTCGTCTCGGCCAGCGCCTCGGTAAGATTCCTCAGGGGGCCCACACGCCGGACACGCCATATCTCGTCCGTGTCGGGTGCGGCGAGGGCGAGCCCCGCCGAGTCATAGCCCCGGTACTCCAGATGCCCGAGTCCCTCCATCAGGACCTCGACACACCCGTTTTCGCCCACGTAACCGACTATTCCGCACATCCCAGCCTTCTCCTTCCGTAACTCCCTTAGCTTCCGTAGCTCCAACGTAATAGCGAGCAGGCACGGCCAGGTCCACAGATCCGTAGGTACGTAGATACATGTGGGATCACCTGGGGCCACAGGAACAGCCTGGAGTGCTCCGGGTCCGGGCGGGGCTTTGTTCCCGGCGTCACCGCCGGGGTTTTACCACCGCCCTCTCGACCACCCGAAGGCCGAGACGCATCCGCCGAATAACTCGATAACGTCTACCTCGTCGACTCCCCGCCTCTCACGCCGGGAGCCCTGGCGCTATATCTGCTCTTGCCGTTCTTGCAGCTCTCGCTGACCGTCCTCCGCTCCGACCCGAGCTGCGGTAAAACCGCGCTCCCGCCAGAGCCTCTCGCTAACTTTTCTAACTCACGCGGCTTACCGGCTTGTATCCGGTGAGCCTCCGTACTCCTGTACTCTAGCTTACCTCCTCACTCTCGGCCTCTCCGGCACACGGGCAGCATACCCCGCCGCACGGAGCTTTAAAAGACCCCTGTTGCCTCTGAACGGCGCTGGAGACATGCCGCAGGCAGCGGGGAGGGCCGGAAGCATCCGCCCGGGGCATCCGCTAGGATTGTGGTTATGTCTAACGCTGACGGAGACTATGCCGTACGCCCCGGACGCCGGGAAGACGCGCCGGAGGCGGCCCGGCTCTGGATGCAGAGTGCGGAAGAGCACACGGAGTACGATGAGGTCTACCGGACCTCCCCGCAGGCCGAGAGGACCATGCGGCGCTTTCTCGCGGACCTGGCGAGCGGAGGTCACGCCTTCCTGCTCGTCGCGGTCGAGCCGGATGAGGGAGGCGTGATCGGCTTCCTCTCCGGGGAGCTCCGCGAGGGGTCACCGACTTTCTCCCCGAAGACCTGGGCCTCGGTAGACGACATCTACGTGGCACCCGAGCATCGCAGCCGGGGCGTGGGCCGGGAGCTCGTGCGCCGCTGCCGCGAGTGGGCCGCCGACCGCGGCGCCGACGGCGTCTCCCTACAGGTCGCAGCCGGAAACGAGCGGGCCCGCAAGCTGTACCGGGAGCTCGGCTTCCGAGAGGTCTCGGTCTACGCCGTCTCAGAGTTGTAGAGGTCACTTTTGGCGATCAATTTTGGAGTCCAAAGAAACCTTTAGAGCAATTTTGAGAAGCGCCACAAGGCCGGGTGCGCAAAGTGAAGTTTTCTTATCCACGATCAACCCTGAACATCCGCGGCATCAGATATAGCTTGATATATGTTGGGAGGATGCTCGGCCAGCCGGTGGCAGAGGTATAGGTACCATTCCTCACCGTAAGGCAGATAAACGCGGGCTCCGTATCCGAGATCGCGCATTCTAGCTAGACGTTCTAACTCTACTCCTTTTAGCATCTCGAATTCTATGTTGTCGGTCGAGAGCTCGTTATCTCGGACGAACCTATCAGCATGCTCAAGCAACTGCTGGTCGTGGGTAGAGATCGAGCAAGGGTGGCCCTCGGACAGTACCCTTTCCACGCAAGAACGATAGGCTGCGTCGGTCTCTACCCCTTTCATTATCGTCGCCTCTTCGGGCTCTTCAAAGGCACCTTTGACCAAGCGTATACGTCCCGGATGCTTGAGTACCGCTTCCATATCCTCAGGGGTGCGACGTAGATACACTTGAAGAGTTACGCCTACGTTCTCGAAACGTTCGGCGAGCCGATGATATATGGACAACACTTGCTCTGTCCTCTCAGAGCCTTCCATACTGATCATCATCTCCAGACCAGCGCGTCTGGCTCTCTCCGCCAGCCGGTAGGCTTGGCTATAACAAAGTTCTTCATCCACGGCGAGACCTATATGAGATAGGTCCAGGGAGACAGAGGAATCCAGCCCCCAGCGCAAAATCGAGTCGATGACGGTCTCAAACTCTTGCACGGCTTCCCTGGCTATCTGCTCGTCGCGGGTACTCTCACCCATGTAATCGATGGTTACGGCGAAGCCTTCACTGTTGAAAGATTGCGCGCCGGTCAAACACTCTTCTAGCTGCTCACCACCGATAAAACGTCTGGCGGATCGTAACAGTACGGCGCGTAAGTTCGGCTCACTCAGTATGTAAGCCTTTATGCTCTCGTCACGAGCTATACCTTTTAGAGCTAACGCTGCCCGGTCAGCATCTTCAATCTCCGGTGTAGCGTCTTTCATATGTCCTCCTCAGCTTGATAACCGCCAAAAGCTATGGACCGGGAGAGCACTTTCAGATCTGGCTCGGACTCGTAGCCCATATAGAAGAAGAACTCTACAGACTCCGCTATGATCTGGGCCTCTATGTAGGAGATGCCTTTCTCGGAGCAACGCCGCTCTACCTCCGCCAGCAGCGCCCGGCCTACGCCCCGGCCCCGGCTGCCGGGGGCGACGTGCAGCTCCTCGAAGCTCGCGAAACGGCCGCCGGAGGAGAGGTTCAGCCGGTAGTAGAGTAGCGCCGTTCCGAGCACCGCGTCCGATCCGGTCTCGGACGTTTCTCTGGCCGCTCTGGCCGTGATCACATCCGCCTCCCCGGCGCGCACCGCGTCCGCGAGCGAGCGCACGATCTCCTCGGGGAGTGGCTCACCTTCCCTGAGCTCGGCCTCCAGCAGCCGTAGCGGGGGCCGGAGATCGTCCGCCGGGGCCGGTCCCACCTCCACGGGCTCCACGGTCAGGCGGACCTCGCCACGGCACGACCGGCGGCCCGTATCGCGGCCTCGATATCTCCGTCGTCCACGTCGAGGTGGGTGCAGAGGCGGACGTAGCCGCTGCCGCCGGGGGTGACGAGCACTCCCTCTCGCTGGAGAGCCTGGGTCAGGTCCGCCGGGCGCTCGGCCCGCACGAGCACGATGTTGGTCTGTGGCGGCATCGCCTCGTACCCGGATTCGGCGAGACCCTCCGCGAGACGGCGGGCGCGGGCGTGATCCTCCGCCAGCCGCCCGACGTGGTGCTCGAAGGCGTAGAGGGAGCCTGCGGCGATCATCCCAGCCTGGCGCATCCCGCCGCCGAGCGCCTTGCGGGCGCGCCGGGCCTCGCGGATAGTCTCCTCGCTCCCGGCGAGCAGCGACCCGACCGGAGCGCCGAGGCCCTTGGAAGAGCACACCGATACCGTATCCGCGTGCTCGGCCCATTCAGAGGCCGGGACGCCGGTCGCGACGGCCGCGTTGAAGAGCCTCGCGCTATCGAGGTGGACCCGCAGGCCGAGGCCGTGGGCCTCGGCGGCGACGGCGGCGAAATCTTGTAGCGGGAAGATCCGGCCTCCGGATACGTTGTGGGTGTTCTCCAGACACAGGAGGGCGGGCCGGGCGAAGTGGATGTTCTCGGGAGGGACGGCGGCGCGGAGGGTATCCGGGCTTATGATCCCGGCCTCACCGGATAGTTGCCGGGCCTGGACGCCGGATAGCAATGCCGGAGCGCCACCCTCGTAGTTGAATATGTGGGAGGTTTCGTGAAGAAGGATCTCGTCAGCGCGGGCGGTGTTCACCATCACCCCGATCTGGTTAGTCATCGTGCCCGACGGGGCGTAGAGCGCGGCCTCCTTCCCCAGGACCCCGGCGACGTGCCGCTCCAGACGCTCCACGGTCGGGTCCTCCCCGAAAACGTCATCGCCGACGGGGGCCTCGGCCATCGCACTCCGCATGCCGGGCGTGGGCCGCGTCACCGTGTCGCTGCGCAGGTCTATCGTCTTCTCTCCTCCCGTAACCCCGGCCATCACACGGCCCCGATGCTGGTGGTTATGGAGAAGCTCACCTTCGCGGCCCGCTCCAGCCCCTCACGGCCCCGCGCGGCGTACAGCCGCCGGGCGGCGGCCTTTACGTGGGTGGAGCCGCGCGGCAGGGTAAACCCGGCCCACCGGGAGAGTTGGTCCATCTCTCGCAGGTAGCGGGCGCGGGCCAGGATAGAGGCCGCCGCGACCGCCATATCATCCTCGGCGCGCGGCCTCACCTCCAGCTCTACCCTGTCGGGGGTTCCGGGCTCTATGTAGGAGCGGGCCTTCTTCGCGAACTCGTCCACCACGAACCTCTCAACGCCGCCCAGCTCTGCGAGGATCTCGACGTTCAGTTCCCCGAGCAGCCGGTTTACGTTCTCGCCCGCCTTTGAGCGGCGGCGCTCAAACTCCATCGGCTCCAGGCACGACACACGCACGTTCTCCGGCCCGAGCACCTCCTCGATGCCCTCCGCCAGCTCCACGGCCTGGACGGTTGTGAGCAGCTTGGAGTCCCGCACCCCGAGCCCGCGCAGCGCCCGGTCCGTCTCCGCGTCCCGGACCCGCGCCCCGGCGACCACCAGCGGCCCGAAGTAGTCCCCTTTCCCGGCCTCGTCGGTGCCGGTCCGGCTGGGACTCTGGGCAGAGGCTTTCGCACCTCCGTTCGTAGTGCCGTCTTCTCCGGGCGCTCTGTTAGACGCCCTGTTAGATGCTTTGGACGCTCTGAATGCCGTGGACGCCGTGGCGGGCCGCCGCTCCTGTTTCCAGCCCTCCAGCAGACCCTTGAGGTCGGACTCCTTGCCCTGAACCAGCGCCTTGCCGCTATCATAGAGGTTGAGGGTCACCTTCTCCGGGCCCCGGAAGATGCGGTGCTGGACGCCGTGGTCTATCTTGCGGCCCTCGGAGATTTCGGCCCCCGCCCCATCGAGCAGACGCCGCAGGTCCGCGGGGGCCTCGCCGGCTCTGCTCACCGGATCTCGAAGTCTCCCGAGTTTTCCGAGCCGCCCTGGCTTTCTCCGGGCTCCTCGAACTCCGTCTCCACGCTCTCGACGGAGGCCTCGGGCGAGCCCTCTTCGCACCACCGGATCATCTGCCGCACGCTACTGGACTCTCCCTCGAAGGCCGCCTCGACCCGGCCGTCCGGCAGGTTCGAGGCCCACCCGGAGAGCCCGAGCCGGTTCGCCTCCTGGCGGGCCGCATCCCGGAAAAACACGCCTTGCACGCGGCCCGAGACGTATACGTGAGCCCTCTCTCTATCCTCTGTTTCGCCCTGCAAGATCCTCACCCCCACTATACCCGCCGGCGCTCCGGCGATAGCTTACGGTACGCGCTCCCCCGGGTCCGCCAGCGGGAGCATCCAGAGTCTAACGTCCAGGTCTCTGTGGTGAAAAGTCCGCCAGGAGCGGGGCGCAGGCGTGGGGCGCAGCGCGTAACTTGGGCCGGGGTCACGGGTATGCTAGCCTAGCACGGCTATGGAATCGGGGAGTCAGGTGCTACCGGGAGGTTCGGAGCCGCCAGAGGCGGACGGAGCCGGGCGCTCCAGGCTCACCCTTGTCGTCCCGACCCGCAACGAGGCGGGCAACGTGCCCAGGCTGGTCTCCGAGGTCCGGCAAAGCCTGTCGGACATAGATTACCGGCTCGTGTTCGTGGACGACTCCACCGACGAGACCCCGGAGATAGTACGCTCCCTGGCAGAGGAAGACCCCCGGATAACCCTGATCCACCGCGAAGGCGAGGACCGGGAAGGCGGGCTCTCGACCGCCGTTACGACGGGTATAGACACGGTCTCGGAGGCCAGCGAGTACACCTGTGTCATGGACGCCGACCTCCAGCACCCGCCGCAGAAGGTGCGCGAGATGCTGGGGACCGCCGATAACGAGGGCTCGGACGTGGTGGTCGCCAGCCGCTACGTCTCCGGGGGGAGCTACGAGGGGCTCTCCGGCCCCCTGAGGCGCGCAGTCTCGACCGGCAGCAAGTACCTGGCGCAGATAGTGTTCCGGGAGGCCCGCAAGACCACCGACCCGATGACCGGCTTCTTCCTGGTACGCAACGAGGCGATCTCGGGGATCCAGCTAAGGCCGACGGGGTTCAAGATACTGGTCGAGATCCTGGTCTGCGCCCCGGACCTCAAGGTGGTAGAGGTCCCGTTCAACTTCCAGGCGCGAAACGCCGGGGTATCGAAGGCGAGCCTCGGGCAAGGCGCGGAGTACCTGTCTCACCTGGCGAGCCTGTTCTGGTACGTGCCATCGGCGGGGAGGTTCTGGAAGTTCGCGATGGTCGGGGCGTCGGGCGTGCTGGTGAACATGGCGGTCCTGATCCTGCTCGCCGAGTACGTAAACGCCCACAAGGTCATCGCCTGGATGTTCGCCGTCGGGCTCTCCACGCTCTCCAACTTTCTCCTGAACAGCGCGTTTACCTGGCGCGACATCCGGCACGCCAGCCGCATACACTTTCTGGCGCGCGGGGCGCTGGCGTATCCGGTGGCGATTATCGGCATCGGGGCGAACTTCGCCGTGTACTACCCGCTTCTGAAGTACGTGACCGAGGCCTTCCCCTACTACGTCTTCTTCAACTTCCTGGGCATCCTGGCGGGCATGATGGTGAACTTCACGCTCAACTCCCGGGTGGTCTTCCGGCCCTCGAAGCCAGATTACCCCGACCCGGAGGAAGGCCCGGACGCGGTGGCCGACAGGGTGCGCTCGGCGCTCGGGGCGGATCTGGTGGCGCTGGTGCGGGCCGGGGACACCGAGACCGTCGGCCTCTCCTCCGGCGGCAGGCTCACCGGGGCGGACCGGAGCATCGCGGAGCTCGCGCTGGGGAACGGACAGCCGATGCTGGTTGTGAACGGCCCGCGCCGGCTGCCGCAGGCGAGGACCAACGCGCGTTGGGACAACTCGCTCGCGGTCCCGGTCTCGCTCGGCAACCAGGTGCGCGGCGTCTTCTACGTCACCCGGCGCGCCAGCGCCCGGTTCTCGGAGGATGACCTGCACTGGCTGACCGCCTACGTGCAGGATGCGGGCGGCATCTTCGACCCCCCGCCGGAGCCGGGGCCTCAGGAAGCGCCCGCTAAAGTGTCAGGGCCCACGGTACGAAAATCCGACTGAGCCCGGTCCAGTCAGGCTTGGGACTCTAGCACGAGGTATCCGACGAGGAAGGCGGTCTCAAGTTGGCCAGGGTAGACGAGTTGGTGCGCCTGCTGGTAGAGCGGGAGGGCAGCGACCTGCACCTGAAGGTGGGGTCGCCGCCCGCGATGCGGGTGAAGGGCAGCATGCAACGCTCCGAGCACGAGCCGCTCACCCCCCGGGACACGGAGGAGATACTGGGGGAGATCCTGCCGCAGAAGCTCTCCGAGGAGTTCGCCTCCCAGGGCGAGGCCGACTTCTCCTACGCGGTCGAAGGCGTGGGCCGTCTGCGGGTAAACGCCTTCCGCCAGCGGGGCTCGATCTCCATAGTCATGCGGCACATACCGTTCGGGGTGCCGAAGTTCGAGGACCTCGGGCTTCCGGAAGCAATCCGCAGGCTCGCCGCCCAGGAGCGCGGCATCGTGCTCGTGACCGGCACCACCGGCAGCGGCAAGTCCACGACGCTGGCGTCCATGATCGACCTCATAAACCGCTCCTCCAGCAAGCACATCGTGACCATAGAGGACCCGATAGAGTTCCTGCACCGGGACCGGGAGAGCCTCATAAACCAGCGCGAGGTCGGGGCGGACACGGACTCCTTCGCCCGGGCCCTGCGGCGCGTGCTGCGCCAGGACCCGGACATAATCCTCATCGGCGAGATCCGGGACGCGGAGAGCGCCCAGATCGCGCTCTCCGCCGCCGAGACGGGGCATCTCGTCCTCTCGACGCTGCACACGGTGGACGCCACCGAGACGGTAAACCGCATCATAGACCTCTTCCCGCCGCACGAACGCGGTCAGGTGCGGACCATGCTCGCCGGGACGCTGAAGGGAATCGTCGGCCAGAGGCTGTTGCGTACCGCCGACGGCGCGGGTCGGGCCGCCGCCTGCGAGGTGCTCGTCGCCACGAACCGCATCCGGGACTTTATCCTGGATCCGGAGCAGACGGGCCAGATCCACGAGGCCATCGCCGAGGGCGAGTACTACGGGATGCAGACCTACGACCAGGCGCTCCTGAAGCTCGTCGAGGAAGGGACCATAGACTACGCCGAGGCGCTGGGCGTCGCCAGCCAGCCCCAGAACTTCAAGCTCATGGCGCAGTCTCTCGGGGTCGGGGCACCGCGCTAGCATCGCTAAGTACCGCTAGCTAGCATCGCTAAGTACCGCTAATATCTCCCGAAGAGCTCCGGGCGTAGTGTGGCGGGAGCGGATGGGGCTCGAGGACCGGAGGCGCGGAGCCCCGCCAGATTCTATACTCCGGGCATGGACGAGACGCGGGGCACGCGGGTGATCTGCTTTCTGTCGGACTTCGGGCTCGGCGACGACTACGTCGGGGTGTGCAAGGGGGTGATCTCCTCGCTCCTGCCCTCCGCGAACGTCGTGGATCTGGCCCACGAGCTGCCGGGCTTCGGCCTGGAATACGGCTCCGAGGTCCTCGAACACGCGACCCGCTACATGCCCGCCGACGCCGTGTACCTCGCCGTCATAGACCCCGGCGTCGGCACCACGCGCCGGGCCCTGGCGCTCCGAACCTCCGGCGGAGCTAGCCTCGTCGGGCCGGACAACGGCCTACTAGTACCGGCGGCCGAGACCCTCGGCGGCGTCGAGGAGGCGGTCTCGCTGACCGACGACCGCTATCACGTGCATCCGGTTTCTAGCACCTTCCACGGCAGGGACGTCTTCGCCCCCGTGGCCGCGAGGATCGCCTCCGGCGTGCCGGTGGCAGACCTCGGCGAGGGCGTGGACCCTGACACGCTGGTCCGGCTAGAGCTCCCCGAGGCAGGGACCATTGTCCCGGGCGGTGTCCAGACCAGGGTGCTCGCCGTGGACCGCTACGGTAACGTCAGGCTCTCCGCCTCCCAGGATACGCCGGGCTTCGAGTTCGGCTGTCTGCTCAAGGTAGACACCCCGGAGGGCGCCCTGAAGTGCCGCTACGCTGAGACCTTCGGGGGCTCTGCGTTCGGGGATCTGCTCGTCGTGCCCGACTCCCACCGGCGCCTGAGCATCTCCATAAACCAGGGGAACGCGGCCAAGGCCCTCGGCCTGAAGGTCGGACACCGGGTAAGGTTAACGCTGCTCGAAACCGGAGCCCCGGATGAGCCAGGAGAATAACCAGCATACCCCCGGCTGGGCCGGGCTCTCCCGGGAAGAGCAGCGGCGGGTCGCCCTGGCCTCTGCCCGGCGGCCGATGCACCTGCTGATCCTGCTCGTAGGTCTCGTGATGTTCCTGACCACTCTGGCCTTCTGGGTACCGCCGCTGACCCTGGCCACGTACGGGGCCGCGGTCTTTTTCTCCGCCCGCGACCCTTTCTTCCAGAGGCGCATGCTTGAAGGCCGCCAGCGCCCGGGGCTCCCGGAAGCGGAGCAGGAAGCGAAGGAGCCCTCGCCCGACCGCCGCGCCCGCTGGCTCCCGCGCGGACAGACCCGGGAGAAGGTCGAGGCGGCGCTCGAGGTGCGCCGCAAGACGATAGCCGCTATAGAGGAGTCCGACGAGGTAACGCGCGAGGTACTTTCCGGCGCCGTCCCCAAGCTCGGGGAGCTGGGTAACGGGCTGGTGGATCTGGCCCACCGCCGCGAAAAAGCGGGATCGGAAGTCCTGGAGCTCCAGAAGCTCCGGGAGCCAGAATCGGGAAACCAGACCGGAGGCCGGGGCGTCCAGGAGGAGATACAGAGACTCCAGCAGGAGGCCGAGCGCATGGACCGGGAGCTCTCGGACATGGTCGAGCGGCTACTCACCCTCCGCTCCCGGGTGGTCCGGGTATCCCTGGAGAGCGGCGAGCCCGCCCGGGAGGCCGCCGGGTCCCTGATCAGGAACCTGGACGACCTGAACCGCCGCGTCGAGGCTCTCGGCGAGACCACTGAACCGCCGTCCGGCTAATGCAAGGAGCATAGCGCAACGTAAGGCAGGATGAAGCAACGCGGTATAACCCGCCCGGAAGGGATACCGTAGGGGCTCGGATCTGCCCTGTTACGAGCCCCGGGCACATAAGCTCACGAGCTGGCGTAGGACTGGCTACCCCGTGACAGACCTACCCGGAGGATCAGGCCGAGCTGGCCCGCCATCCACCACCGCCGTTTTCCCTATCCCCCGCAATTGGCTCCTGGCGCTCCTGGGGTCGGGTGTCGTCGAGAGGGTTCTGCTCCCCGGATGGAACCTCCCGGCTCTCGTGACTCTCGTGACTTTCTTGATCTTCCCGGCCCTCTTCGGCCCCTCGATCCTCACGGCTCTTATGAGAATCACGCACCTCGAACTCCTGGCGCGAATCGGCCACGGATTGCATGGACTCCCCGAACCAGCGTTCCACCTGCGCCATGACCTGCTCCCTGTAGGCTTCGGAGCCCCGGCAGACCTCCTCCGAGTATTTCTCCGCGCTATCCAGGTTCTCGTCCGCCCGGCGCTGTGCCCTACGGTACGTCTCCGAGTCGGCGACCATCTCCTGGGCGCGCTGGCGGGCGTTCTGCACTATCCTCTCGGCCTCTTCCCGGCCGGAGTCTACTATTGACTCGTGCTCCCGGTGGATGGCCTTGGCCTCTTCTAGCTCTCCCGGCAGGGAGTCCCGCAACTCCTTCACCAGCACGAGCACGTCCGAGCGGTCCACCATTGCCCGGGCCCGGTTCATGGGTACATTGGAAGCATCCTGGACCAGCGACTCGAGCTCATCCAGGACGCCGGTTATGTATTCGAGATCCGCCCTCATGCCTTGGAACCCTAGCACGGCGACCATCGCCTCGCTAGCTCGAAAGGAGCATTTCAGCCGGCCGATTTCTAACCCTGAAGCTCAGGATCATGCGTCCCGGTGCTGGCGGCGGGCCTAGCCCCGGCTCGCGTACAGGGCGACGGCCACGGCTATCAGGGGGCCGAGGACCACCCCGAGCCCGAACACCCCGGCGAGCAGCGCTGGCAGTACCCAGGGCGCGAAGGCTATCAGCACGGCGGCGGCCGAGATGGTCATTGCTATGGGCCCGCCGTTGTAGCCTCCGGCGCGGTAGATCACGGTCCCCGCCCCGTAGCCCGCGAGGCCGGAGAGTATGATGCTGCCGAAGCCTATCTGGAGAATGATGTACGCCACCAGGGTACCCGCCAGCGCAACCCCGACCCCGGCGCCCACGGCCCGGAGTATCTGGCTCGACTTCATGACCCCGGCCCGGGCCCCGCGCGGCAGGCGGGCGTCGTCCGGGCACTTTATGCCCACGTCGGTCTGGCGCATGCACTCGGTGCAGATCGGACGCCCGCAGGTGGCGCAGGTGAGGCGGGTCTCGCGGTCCGGGTGGCGGTAGCAGTGCTTTGGCGCGGCCACTACAGTCCCTTTCGCAGCCCGCGGCGGGGTGGTGCGAACTGCTCTACCTCTCCACGCGGTAGCACGACGAGCTCGCGTTTGTAGCTGCGGTGTACCTCGCTCAGACTGTGCTCGTGCTCGACGTGGGCGCGGTCCAGCTCGCGGTAGAGCTTCCGGTTCTCGTACTCGAGCTTCTCTATGCGGCGTTCCATGTCGAAGACCTTCTTCACCCCGGCGAGGTTCATCCCCGTCTCGCGGGTGAGCCTCTGTATGTACTGGCCGCGCTCCACGTCCTCCTCGGAGTAGAGGCGGGTGTTCTTTATGCTCTTACGCGGACAGAGTATGCCCTTCTGCTCGTACATCCGCAGTGTCTGCGGATGCACCCCGATCAACTCCGCGGCCACGCCGATCATGTACACGGGCCGTCTGCGCACCTTCGCGCCCACTTCTAGCCTCCTAGGCCCCGGCCTCGCGAGCCTCGCGGAAGAGCCGCTCGCGCACGTCCTCGTCGCGCTCGTCCGCCAGGGCCTCCAGTATCTCCTTCTCCCGCTTGGTGAGCTTCTCCGGCACCACGAGCCGGATCTTCACCATCAGGTCTCCGCGCTCGCCGCGAGCCTTGGCGCGCGGCGCGCCGGCCCCGCGCACCCTCATCTGCTTGCCGTCCTGGGTGCCGGCGGCCAGCCTGAGCTTCACCGTGCCGCCCTCTGGACGGGGCACCGCTATCTCGGAGCCGAGCGCAGCCTCCACGAAGCTGACCGGCACCTCGGCCACGAAGTCGTCCCCCTGGCGCTTGAAGACGGGATGCTCCTCGACGCGGGTGACCACGTACAGGTCTCCCGCCGGTCCTCCTCTGGTCCCAGAGCCTCCGCGGCCCGGTACCCGGATCTTCATCCCGTCCCTCGCCCCAGCCGGTATCTTTACCGTAACCTGCCGCACGCGCCTCACGCGGCCTCGGCCGCTACAGGCCGGACACGGCTTCTCGACCACCGTGCCCTTGCCGCCGCACCGCGAGCAGGTCCCGGAGAGCGCGAAAAAGCCCTGGTCCCGGTTCTTCATACCCGAGCCTCCGCAATCGGGACAGGTGCGCGGCGCGGTCCCCGGCGCGGCCCCGGTCCCCCGGCAGTCGCCGCAGGACTCTTCGGCCGGCGCGTTTACCCGGGTCGTGATCCCCTGAAAGGCATCTTTGAACCTCAGGTTCACCGTTACCGTTACGTCGTCACCCTTCGTGGAGGCGCTCCGGCGCTGTTGCTGGGTCCCACTGCGGCCGCCGAAGATGTCCCCGAAGCCGCCGAAGAGATCCGAGAGGTCCGAGAAGGAGGCTTCGCCGGCTCCACCAGCCCCGCCGCCGGGCTGTCTGCCACCCTGGCCGGCCCCGCCGCCGAAGTATTCGCGAGGGCCGCGGTCGTACTCGCGGCGTTTTTCGGGGTTGGAGAGTATCTCGTACGCCTGCTGGACCTCTTTGAAGCGGGTTTCGGCATCCGGGTCTTCCGGGTTCGCGTCCGGGTGATACTTGCGGGCGAGCTTGCGGTAGGCGCGCCGGATGTCGTCCTGGGAGGCGCTCTTCTCTACGCCGAGAACCTTGTAGAGGTCTTTGGTGTCCACTCTGAGCGGCCCTAGCCCTGCCTGGCGACCACGACCTTGGCGGGCCGTATGGACTTGCCGTTAAGCACATAGCCGCGCTCGAAGGTCTGGATCACGGTTCCATCCTCGTGCTCTTCGGAGGGCTGACCCATAACTGCCTCGTGCACGTTGGGATCGAAGTGTTCCCCGTCGCTGGAGACCGGAGACAGGCCCTCTTCTCCCAAGATGCTCACGAGCTGGTCCCGGGTGGAGCTCACGCCGCCCCGGATGTCGCCCTCGGCCTGTAGCGCCCGGTCCAGATTGTCCACCACCGGCAGGAGCTCCTTTACGAGCTTCTCGGAGGCGGTTTCCAGTATCCGTTCCCGCTCGCGCTCCTGACGCTTGCGCGAGTTCTCGAACTCGGCCCTCAGACGCTTCAGGCTGTCCAGGGTCTCGTCGCGCTCGGCGCGCAAGGCTTCGAGCTCCTCGGTAAGGGCCGCTACCTGCCCGGCTTCCGCCATCTCGGGCTCCTCGGGCTCTCCGGTATCGGCAGCCTCTTCGAAGACCACCTCGCCTTCTACCGCCTCTTCGGGATCGGGGCCGGAGCCGGGCGCGTCCTCGCCCTCTTGCACGGACTCCTCCCGGGGCGTCTCCTCGGGATGCTCCTGATTGTCTCGGTTGTTTTCCTCGCTACTCAAATTTCGTAAGCCTCCTCTCGGCCAGAATCGCCCACCGGGACGCGGAGCGGGACCGGGCACGGAGTCCGGTCCCGCCACTCCGGCGTGCTCTACCGGCGATCCTCCTGACCGTCCTGCTGATCACCGCGCTGGTCGTCATCGTCGACGACCTCGGCGTCCTCCACGAAGTCCTCGTCGGACTCCCCGGCGTCGGAGGCCTGCTGCTCCTGCTGCGCGTTCTGGTAGAGGGCCTCGGAGAGCTTGTGGGAGGCCGTCTGCAGCGCCTCCTGCTTCTCCTTTATCTGCTCGATATCCTCGCCCTGGAGGGCCTCCTTGGCCTCCTTGAGGGCCTCGTCGATCTCGTTCTTGGTCGCGACGTCCACCTGGCCGTCGGCCTCGCTGCGTGAACGCTCCACGGAGTAGACGAGGTTGTCCGCGTTGTTCCGGACCTCGGCCTCCTCACGCTTGCGGCTGTCCTCCTCGGCGTGGGACTCGGCGTCCTTGACCATCTGCTCGATGTCGGAGTCGTTCAGGCCGCTGGAGGCCGTGATCGTGATCTTCTGCTCCTTGCCAGTGCCGAGGTCCTTGGCGCCTACGTTCACGATGCCGTTGGCGTCGATGTCGAAGGAGACCTCGATCTGGGGCACGCCGCGCTGTGCCGGCGGGATGCCCACGAGCTGGAAGTTGCCTATGAGCTTGTTGTACGCCGCCATCTCGCGCTCGCCCTGGTAGACCTTGATCTCGACCGAGGACTGGTTGTCGTCCGCGGTCGTAAAGGTCTCACTCTTACGTGTAGGTATAGTCGTGTTGCGCTCGATGAGCTTGGTCATCACGCCACCCTTGGTCTCGATGCCGAGGGAGAGCGGGGTAACGTCGAGGAGCAGCACGTCCTTGACGTCGCCAGAGAGCACACCAGCCTGGATCGCGGCGCCGATTGCGACTACCTCATCCGGGTTGATGCCCTTGTGCGGGTCCTTGCCCGTGATCTCCTTGACCTTCTCCTGAACCGCCGGTATCCGGGTCGAGCCGCCGACCAGTATCACCTGGTCAACCTGACCCTTGTCCAGACCGGCGTCCTTCATGGCCTGCCGCACCGGACCCGCCGTGCCCTCGACAAGGTCGGCCGTGAGGCGATTGAACTCGCTGCGGCTAAGCGTGAGGTCGAGGTGCTTGGGGCCGTTCTGGTCGGCGGTGATGAACGGCAGGTTGATGTTGGTCGAGGTGGTCGAGGAGAGCTCGCGCTTGGCCTTCTCGGCGGCCTCGACGAGGCGCTGGGTGGCCATCTTGTCCTGCGAGAGGTCTATGCCCTCGGCCTTCTTGAACTCGCTCGTGAGCCACTCGACGATCTTGTTGTCGAAGTCGTCGCCGCCGAGGTGGTTGTTGCCGCTGGTGGCCTTGACCTCGAACACGCCTTCGCCGAGCTCTAGCGCGGACACGTCGAACGTGCCGCCGCCGAGGTCGAAGACGAGTATGGTCTGGTCGTTCTCCTTGTCGAGCCCGTATGCCAGGGACGCGGCGGTCGGCTCGTTGATGATGCGCTTCACGTCCAGCCCGGCGATGCGGCCCGCATCCTTGGTGGCCTGGCGCTGGGCGTCCTCGAAGTACGCCGGAACGGTGATGACCGCCTCGGTCACCTCATCGCCCAGGTAATCCTCGGCGTCGCGCTTGATCTTCTGCAGGAGCATGGCCGAGATCTCCTGCGGCGAGTAGTCCTTGTCTTCTACGTCTACCTTGACCTCACCGTCAGAGCCCTTGCTGAGGTTGTAACCAACCTTCTTGGCGTCGTCCGAGACGCCGTTGTAGCTCATGCCCATGAAACGCTTGATGGAGTAGATCGTGCCTTCCGGGTTGGTCACGGCCTGCCGCCGAGCCAGCTGTCCCACGAGCCGGTCTCCGCTTTTCTTGTCGAAAGCGATGACCGACGGCGTCGTGCGCTCGCCCTCGGAGTTGGATATAACGGTCGGGTCTCCGCCCTCAAGAACCGCGACACAACTGTTGGTCGTGCCCAGGTCTATCCCAATGCTCTTGCCCATGCGCCTGCCTCCTTCGTTTTGAAATTTCTAACCTGAGAGCAGTATAAAATCTTAGTGTAGGTGCTTCAAGGTTTCTAAAGTCACGACACTAGTATAATGTTTGTAATGCCTGGTTAGGTTCAAGAAAGTTCGAGGGAGACGCGCCGGACCACGGGGCTTTTCGGAGTTTATCTAGTAGCGGGGGTGAGCGAGCGTTGGAAGAGACTATTCTGGTCGTGGACGACGACGCGGCTCTTCTAGAGGTCATGTCGATCATGATGCTCTCCGAGGGGTACCGGGTGCTGACGGCGGAGAACGGGGCGGAGGCCCTGAAGATCAGCGAGCAGGAGAATTTGAACCTCGTCGTGCTCGACATCATGCTCCCGCAGATGAGCGGCTTCGACGTGCTTAAAAAGCTCCGGGAGCAGACGGACGTGCCGGTGGTGATGCTGACCGCCAAGAGCCAGTCGGTGGACAAGGTGGTCGGCCTGGAGCTAGGCGCGGACGACTACATAACCAAGCCCTTCGACACCAAGGAGCTCCTCGCCAGGATCAAGGCCATCCTGCGGCGCTTCGGGCGGCAGGACGGCGGCCCCGTCCACGGCGACAACGTCATGAGGCTCGGGCCGGTGGAGCTCGACCCCGAGGCCTACACCGTTACCAGGGACGGCGATCCTCTGGAGCTGACGCCGACGGAGTTCAAGATCCTGGCGATGCTCATGCGGCGTCCGGGGCAGGCGTTCTCGCGCAGCCAGATCTCCGAGGCCGTCTCGACCGGATCGCACTACCTCGCCAGCCGTTACATCGACGTGCACATCTCCCGGTTGCGGGGCAAAGTCGAGACCGACCATCGCCACCCCCAGCTCATACAGACCGTCCCGAGCATCGGGTACCGGGCCTCCAAGAGCGCGGCGGAAGCCGTAGGCTAGGCGGGTTAGGAGGCTGCGGCGGAGATGAAGGAGAGGGGACTCCGGAGGCTACTGCCGCCGCTCTCGTTCAGGGCCCGCACCTTCGTGGCGCTCGTCGGGATATCCGCGTTCACGAGTCTCGCTATCGGGCTGGTGCTCTTCTACTTCGCCGGTAACCAGCTCGCCACCGCCGAGGAGGGGCTCATGGAGCAGCGTTCCCGCACCGCTCACGACGGGGCCGAGGACTTCCTCTCGGGGCTCAGAAACCCCGAGGACGATACCTTCCCGGCCCCGGAGGCCTACGCTGAGGAACTGGTGCGCTCCATAGACCGCACCGGCCTGAGCGCGCTGTATCTGAGCCCCGAAGGAGAGCCCCTGGCCGCCCGTAACGGCGAGGAAAGCTCCCTGGAGCCCGAGACCGCCTACGACCGCCTCGGGCTCAACGAGAAGACGATACAGAACGCGGTCCAAAGAGGCGAGAGCGGCGAGACCGGCGGCCGGCTCATAGCCCGGGAGGACTGGCCCCGGTACATAGCGGTGTGGCCCCTGACGAGCTCAGACGGCTCCGTGCGCGGCGTGATGGTCTACGCCGACCCACAGGCAGGCTTCGACGAGGCGCTGACCTTCCTGCGGTACGGGATACTCGGAGCTATAGGCGCGAGCGTGCTACTGGCCGGGCTCGCGAGCCTGGTGCTGGCGCGCCAGATCACGCGCCCGCTATCCGAGACACGGGACGCGGTGATCCGGGTCGCGTCAGGGGACTACCGGGCGGTCCCGGTGGACAACCGCGACGAGCTCGGCGAGCTCGTCAGCGCCTTCAACTACATGGCCGCCGAGATAGAGCACTACATAAGCGAGATCCAGGAGCAGAAATCCCGTCTGGAGGCGGTGCTGGAAGCCTCTCCGGAGGCGGTCATCGCCGTGGACCCCGATGAGCGCATCACCATGTCGAACCCGGCGGCCGCCCGGATGCTCGGAGTGCGCATGTCCGACGTCGGCCGCCGCATCGAGGAGCTCGGCGTGCCGGAGGAGGTTCTCAAGTGCCTGCGCGAAGCCTCCTCCACCGGGGCGGCGGTCCGGGAGCTCGAGGCCGGCGAAAAGGTCTTCTGGGCCTACGCCGCCCAGATGAGCCCCGAGGCCGACGGCGTCGAGTTCCCTGGGCAGGACGGCCGCCGGGGAGATCAAGCATCCCCTCGTCCGGAGACGGACGGCCTCTCCCCCGCCTCCCGCGAGGCCAACGGTCACGGCTCCGAGCCGCCGGAGCACCCGGACGGCCAGGGCGGAGAACCGGACAGCCTGGAACCGGCGGAACCCGGGCGCGGCCGGGCCGGCACGATCCTGGCGGTCCGGGACATCACCGAGCATCGCTCGCTCGAAAGGGCAAAAACCGCCTTCGTCTCGGACGTCTCGCACGAGCTGAGGACGCCGCTAACCACGATCCAGAGCGCAGTAGACCTAATGGGCCGGGGGCGGGAGAAGCTGGACCCGATAGAGCACCGGGCCCTGGAGCTCGCGGAGGGAGAGCTCGGCAGGGTCCGGGGGATGGTCGAGGAGCTGTTGACGCTGGCGCAGATGGACTCCTGGCAGTACGCGCTGGAGATGAAGCCAAACGACATAGACGAGGTGGTGAAGAGCGCGGTAGACAGCGTAGAGTCCAAGGCGGGCAGGTTCGGCATAGAGCTCCACTTCAGCGGACACGGCGACGCCCCGGACGAGGCGGATGAGGCGGATGAGGCGGATGAGGTAAATGGCACAGGCTCCGCAGAGCCCGGAGAACACTACTGCGTCTGCGACGCGGGAAAGCTGTATCAGGTCTTCCTGAACCTGCTGGACAACGCAATAAAGTACTCCGACCCCGGGGCCCAGGTCTATGTCTCTCTCGAAGAGGAGGGCTCGTCGGTGCTGGTGAGGATCCGGGACACCGGAGTCGGCATCCCCGAGGAGGACCTGCCGCAGCTCTTCGAGAGGTTCTACCGGGTGGACAAGGCCCGCTCCCGCGCCACCGGCGGCAGCGGACTCGGCCTCTCCATCACCAGAGAGCTCGTGGAGCTCCACGGCGGCGAAGTCTCCGTGCACAGCGAGGTGGGCGTAGGCTCGACCTTTGAGGTCCGGCTGCCAAAGGCCCCCCTCTCGCGCTCTGCGAACTACGCGATCTAACCTTGCCCTCCTCCTCTCCCCCCTCCGTTCACGCCTGCCGGTCCAGATGCCAGACGCGGCGCGCACGCCGTGGGGCGGCTCTGCTCGGGCTACTGCTGGCTATGACACTCTTTGGGCTCTTCGGCCTTTCCGGATGCGGCCCGGAGCGCGAGGTCTCCCGCATAGAATCCTCTCCGGCGTCCCGGGAGGTGAACAACCCGGAGCTCGGCTCGCCGGCGGTGGACCCTCTGAGCTTCGGCCCCGGGGATAAGGACTCTCCGACCTGGAGCCCGTCCGGCGGGCGGGTTGCGTTCGTCGTGGACGGCTACGTCTCGGACAAGAGCCTGTCCGCGGAGGGCTCCACACGCCGCACGGTGCGGGGTCTCGGGGCTGAGCGTGTAACGTGGTCCGTATCCGGTGAGCGGTTGGTGATCCTCGGGGAGAGCAAGGACCCGGGCTCCGAGGGTGGAGCCCACCCCCACCCGCTCTACGTCACCCGGGGCGACGAAGGGCAGCTCAAGATCGAGAGCCTTACCGAAGACGCCCTGGCGATGAGCGCCCCCTCGGGCGATGGGCCGCTGGTGGCCGCCCTGGAGTCCGGCCCGGAGGAGAGCCGCATCTCGGCCGTGGATGTGGGCTCGGGAGAGATCGAAGCCTATCCGGGGAGCATAGAGGGCGGCGTGGCGGAGATATCCGTGGCGCCCGGTGGCGGTCGGGTGCTCGCGACGGTGATCTCCGCCGACGGCTCCGGCTCCCGGCGGTACGAGATCCACACCTTCGACCTGGAGACCGGCGACAGCCGGCGCGTGGCGCGGCTGCCCGAGGATCAGGAGATATTCGGGGCCCCCCAGCAGACCTCGGACGGCATCTATTACGTGGCGGGGGCGAGGAATACCGAGGACGGCGCTCAGGAGGACATACAGTACACCCTGTACCGTCTGCCCGAAGGCTCGAGCTCCCCGGAGCCGGCCTCCGGCGTCGGCCAGGACTTTATCGCCTCCAGCATCAAGGTATCTCCAGACGGCGGCCGGCTGGCACTACTGGGCCGCCGGGAGTCGGGCTCGGCGACGAACCTCTACGTTCTCGACCTCTCGGACGGGAACCTGTACTCGGCCACTAGCAATGAGGACATGGAGATCAAGACCGGCACGGACAGCCTCGACTGGCACCCCGACGGCGGGAGCGTCGCAGTAGTCGCCCGGAGCGACGTCTCCGAGCCGGAGGTCTACAGTGGCTCGGCGGCCGCCCTGCTGGCCCCCTTCTACAACGTATACGAGGTACCGGTGGACGACCTCCGGGAGCCGGAATGAGGGGCACGCTTTTCTGGATAACGAGCACCGTGCTCGCCTTCGCCGTTACGGCCGCCGTGTTCCTCATGTTGGCGGAGGTTGGCACGTCCCCGCCGGAACGCAGCCTCAGCGCCGACGCCGGACGAGAAGGCGGCGACCGGCAGTCGCTCGGCCTGGATCTCCGTCAAGAGACGCTACAGGGCCTCGAAGAGGCGGAGGATCAGGAGCTTGGCATGAGCCTCTCGAACGGCAGCGACCGCCCCCTGACGAACATAAACGTGTACCTGATCCTCTCTTCCGAGGACACCGCCGAGCAGAACGCCCGCTACTACGAGGCCTCGATATCCGAGCTCGCGGCCAACGAATCCAAGCGGGTCACGTTCGATTTGGACCTCTCCTCACCCGACGCTTCTGAATCCGGCGGCGGGGAGAGCGGCTCACGGGAGCAGGACTCCTTCACCATCCTGGAAGCGCGGGCCGCCTCTTCCCAGGGGGCCTCGACGGTCAAGACCGCCGTGCTCTCCTTCTGATCCGGCCTGCCCCGGAACGGCACACTGGCAGCAGAGCTATACCGGGGTCGGGGTCCGTTCTGACGGATGCTTCGGGTACCTATTGCGCGGTGTCCGGGGTGCCGTACTGGAGCGGCTGAAGCCGTCCCCGTAGCCTCTGTACATACCGGGCGCGGGGGCGCGGCCGAAGGAGGGTATCCTGACACGCCCGATCAAACCCCGCGCAAGCTCAGCCACCTCGACGGTGTTGGCGAGCTCTACCCGGGTCAGGGTGTAGCGCAGGCCCCACCGCCGCCCGCTCTCGACTGGCTCCCAGCCGCTCTCCATCAGGTGCCGCGTCGCCAGGTGATACGGCGCCAGCCCGGCGTCGCTGCCTATGGCCTCCACGACCCCGACTCCCCGGAGCCGCATCTCCCGCAGGACGCGCACGAGCAGATGCCTCCGGGTGCGGGGGCCGCCGCCGGCATAGGCCAGGAGCACGGACTCCCGGCTCGCGGGCGAGACGGGGAGGCTCAACGACCGGGGCAGGTGCTCGACCGGGGCGAAAAGGGCGTATCCCAGAACCTCCGGCCCCCGCCGCATCACGAGCCCCGGCGGGCCCCAGTGCCTCTCCACCTCCCGGAACCACTCCTCGGCCCGGAGCTCCTCTCCCGCCCAGTAGGCGACCGCGCCGGAGAGGCCGGGGATCTCACCCGCCTCCGGGGCCGGGATCTCCGTCACCTCCGGCACGAGACTCCGCAGCCTTACGCGCAGGCCCTCTGGCAGCCGTTCCTGGAGTCGTTCCTGGAGCCGCTCATCCATCCCCGCTCCCCGGCCCCCGCCGGCGCAGCCTCTCGCGGGTCTGTCGTATCCTGAACTTCAAGTCCTCGGAATCTTCGCCGGAAGTCTCCGGCTCCTCGTCCGGCGGTACGGCCCTGAGATGAGCCGCAGGCTCGTCGGGGGCTCTTCCGGGAGCCTGTTCGGGGGCTACCCCGTCCGCCTCTGGCTGCTCGGGCTCTCCGAGATCCCCGAGATCCCCAAGGGAGACCTCGGCTTCGTCGTGAGGGCCGGACTCGCGCAGACCGGAGAGCCGCTCCCGGGCGCGCTCACGAGCCTCGAAGTAACCTTCCCGGCCCCGCTCCCGGGCCTCTCCGGCGCGGGAAGACATCGCGCCCCGCAGCTCGCGTCCGCTGCGGGGTGAGATCATTATCCCGGCGACGGTCCCCGCTATGCCGCCCAGGACGAAGGTCCCGAGCTTCTCTAACTTCTCGATCTTCTGCCTGTCCATTGCTGTACCTCCTGGCACTCGGAAGCTATTCTACCCCCTGCCGTGCCGCCGCGCGGCTCCGTGTAGCTCTGTGCAACTCCGTGCAGAGCCTCTACAGCGGACCCCGGGAGCCGGTCTCCCCCGGCCCGGTGTCCAGCAGCATCGAGGCGCCGTGGCCGTCGGCCCCGGCGGCGATCTTCGAGACGCGCTCGGTGACTATCTCGACCGCCGCGTCCGAAGCCGCCTCTATGGAGACGTTCTCCACCGCCCGCACCCCGCGCCCCCGGGCGGTCTCCAGTATGTAGTCGTGGATCTGGCGTATCTCCCGGAAGTGGCTTATGTACTCCTCGGCGGGGCGGCGCATGGAGGTCCCGAGAGCCCGGATGTGGAAACGGTCGCGGTGGACACCGCAGTCCGAGAGGTACACGATCAGAGGGCACACGTTCGGGTGATCCTTGTAACGTTCCATCAGGAGCTCGGGCGCGAGATGCACCCCCTCGACGACGAGGTTGGTCCCCTCCTCGAGCCCCCGGTCCACGATGGCCTCCACCCCGACCGACACCTGGCTCGCCTGGGCCCGGAAGCCGTAGAGCACCCTCTCGGACTCCTCTATCGGCACCCGGATGTCCTCTCTCTTGACGCCGTAGGAGCTCTTGTGGAGTATCGGCAGCAGCGCCGGGCTCACCGCACGCCGCAGCACCTCCCGGATGGCGTCGGTGCCGATCACGCTCTGGATGTTCAGGCGGCGGGCCACGTCGGCGGCGAGCGTGCTCGTACCCACCCCGGTCGCCCCGCCTATCAGCACGATCACCGGCTCCGTGGACTCCCTGAGTAGCCGCCAGCGGTCGAGGCGGGAGAGGATGAAGGCGTCCATGGTCTGGAGCTTGGCGCGCACCCGGGCGAGCACCTCTTCCTCGACGACCGTGTAGCGTTCCTCTGCGACGAGCTCGGCCCGCACCTCGCTCGCTATCCTGTGAGCAAGCTCCATCCTGGCCCCGGCCTGGGCCAGCGTCTGGGCCAGGATTCCCCGGGAAAACGGGGTCTCCCTGCCGCCCTTGACTACGGTGATCTCTCGCTCCTCCACAGCACCCTCCAAGACTCCCGGAAGCTCCGGGAACGCCGGCCGGGTCTTTAACGGGCCCGGCTCGGCTAGTCACCGAGTATTCGCAGGCCTCCATACTTCTTGGCCCGCCTGCGCCGGACCCGGTACAAGAAGAACAGGAAAAAGGCTACGAAGGCCAGCGGTACCAGCGGCACGAGTATCGCAACCACGCCCCCCACCAGGGCGACGGCGTCCTCCATAATGCTGATAAACCCGTCCGACACCCCGACGTTCCCCGACCCGACCGGGGGCCTGAGCACGGCTTTCAGCACGGACACCGCGGCGGCTATGACCCCGCCGGCCACGAGCTCCGGGATGGCCCCGGCCCACAGCGTGCTCTGCAGCGCCACGGCGAAGAGCAGCGCGCCGGACGCCAGCCTCACTGGCGTCATCACTCCGTCGAGCACCCGGTCGAGGGCGCCGAACTTGTCCAGCACGGCCTCGGCGACGGCCAGCCCGACGAGCACGCCGACAAAAGCCCACTCGGAGAGGAAACTTAGCGCATCCGGCAGCTCCAGCAGCCCGAGGCGCGCGGCGAGGGCCGCGAGCAGGAGCGGCACGAAGGCCCGTATCCCGGCGACCGAGGCCAGCCCTATACCCGTGCCAGCGGCGAGCACTATCTCCAGCGTATTCATGTCCGGCATTATACCCGCCAGCCGTAATCCCGGACACCCGGACCGGACGGTTCGGACCCCGTTTTCAACGACCGTTGCAAGCGGCTATACTTGCCCCACTCAACTAGTTCGACTAGCAGGCCCATTACGCAAACCCTGGAGGAGCCCGAGTGACACAGCCCGTAGACATGGACAAGATCGTCTCGTTTTGCAAGCGCCGCGGGTTCGTGTATCAGTCGTCAGAGATCTACGGCGGCATCCGCTCCTCCTACGACTACGGGCCCCTCGGCGTCGAGCTGAAGAAGAACATCAAGGACGAGTGGTGGAGACGGCTCGTGCACATGCGCGACGACGTGGTCGGCGTGGACTCCGCCATCATCCAGCACCCCAGGGTGTGGGAGGCCTCGGGGCACACCGCCACGTTCAACGACATGCTCGTCGAAAGCCGCACCTCGGGACGGCGCTACCGCGCCGACCACCTCATAGAAGAGGCCACCGAGATAGACGCCGAGGGCCTCTCCGCCGAGGAGATGACGAAGGTGATCCGGGAAGACGAGCGGATAAAGGACCCGGTGGACGGCGGCCGGGACTTTACCGAGGCACGCCCGTTCAACCTGATGTTCGAGACGTATACCGGTCCCGTAAAAGGCCCGGAGAACCTGGCCTTCCTGCGGCCGGAGACGGCGCAGGGGATATTCACCAACTTCAAGAACGTGCTGGACACGAGCCGCGTAAAGGTGCCGTTCGGGATAGCGCAGCAGGGCAAGTCTTTCCGGAACGAGATCACCCCCGGAAACTTCATCTTCCGCACCCGGGAGTTCGAGCAGATGGAGATGGAGTTCTTCGTCGAGCCCGGCACCGACGAGGAGTGGCACGAGACCTGGATACAGGAACGCTGGGACTGGTACACGGGCCTCGGCATGGACCCGGAGAATCTGCGCGTGTACGAGCACCCGCCCGAGAAGCTCTCCCACTACTCCAAGCGCACCGTGGACATCGAGTACGACTTCCCGTTCGCGGGCTGGTCCGAGCTCGAAGGCGTCGCAAACCGTACCGACTACGACCTCTCACGCCACGCGGAGTTCTCCGGCCAGAAGCTGGAGTACATAGATCAGGGCACCGGAAACCGCTTCGTGCCCTACGTCATCGAGCCCGCAGCCGGGGCCGACCGGGTCGCGCTCGCCTTTATCGTGGACGCCTACCGCGAGGAGGAGCTAGAGGGCGAGTCCGACGATAGCCGGGTTGTGCTGAAGCTGCACCCGCGCATTGCGCCGGTAAAGGCGGCGGTCTTCCCGCTCACCAAGAAGGAGCCCGTCTCCACGAAAGCCCGGGAGCTATACAACGACCTGCGCGGCGACTACAGCATCTTCTACGACGAGACCGGGGCGATAGGGCGGCGTTACCGGCGCCAGGACGAGATCGGCACCCCGTTCTGCGTCACAGTGGACTTCGACACCCTGGAGGACGATCAGGTCACCATCCGCGACAGAGACACCATGCAGCAGGAGCGGGTGCCGATAAGCGAGGTGCGCGAGCGCCTTCAACGCCTGATCTCGACCGGCTCGGCCGCGGCGGAGAGGTAACTCAGGATAATTTAGTACTGCGGAGCCCGGCGCGCTCGTTCGTGCGCCGGGTTTGCTGAGCTCCGCTACACCTTTACACTCTTCAACAGATCGGCGGCCTTCTCTCCGACCATCATGCAGGTGATGCAGGGGTTTACGCTTATCATGGCCGGGAACACCGAAGCATCCGCCACGCGTAGCCCCTCTACGCCCCGCACCCGGAGCTCGGGGTCCACGACGGCGTCCGGGTCGTCGGGCGCTCCCATCTTTGCCGTCCCGGCCGGATGGTACACGGTGTTGGCCGTGGTGCGGACGTACTCCGAGATCTCCTCGAAGCTCTGGGCCGAAGGCCCCGGAGCCAGCTCGCGCTCCATCCACTCCGAGATCGAGGAGCTCGCGGCGATCTCGCGGGCGAGGCGGACTCCCTCGACCATGATCCGCTCGTCGTAGCCTTCCGGGTCGGTGAAGTAGCGGAAGTCTATCGCCGGTGGCGTGTCGGGGTCGGCGGAGCGCAGGCGCACCGTCCCCCGGCTCCTAGCGCGGGTGACGTTCGGGGTAATGGAGAACGCGTTCTCCGCCGTCGGGTAACCTTTTGGCAGCGTGTGCATGTCGAACGCCTGTAAGCCAAAGTGGAACATAAGATCCGGGTCTCCGGCGTCGGGGTCCACGTTCGCGAAGAGCCCGGCCTCGTAGTAGTTGGCCGTCTCGTCGGGTACCGGACGGGACGCCTCCCACATGATGACGCCCTCCGGGTGATCCAGGAGGTTCTCCCCAACCCCGACCAGATCCGAGACCACGGGCACGCCTAGCATCCCGAGCGGCTCCGCCGCGCCCACGCCGGAGAGCATCAGGAGCTTCGGAGTGTCGAAGGCCCCGGCCGAGAGCACGATCTCCTCATTCGCCCGCAGCTCGCCCCTCTCGGTCTCCACACCCACGGCCCGGTTCTCGTCGAACAGGACGCGGTACGTGCGCGTGCCGGTCAAGACGGTGAGGTTATCCGGTAGCTCCTGCATCGGATGAAGATACGCAGCCGAGCTCGACTGCCGGTGCTCGCCTTTCTTGTTGAGCTGGAAGAGCCCGACGCCCTCTTTCACGCCCTTGCCGAAGTTCAGGCGCGGGAAGCCGAGCTCCTCGCCGCCGGCGAGGAACGCCTCGACCAGCGGGTTGCCCGCGTCCGAAGGCTCCATGTTCACCGTGCGGGAGACGCGGGAGAAGTACTTCGCCACGCCGTCCGGTCCCCAGCCCGTTGCTCCGGCACCCTCCCAGCGGCGCATGTCGCCCTCGGTCGGCTTGAAGGCGATGGCCGAGTTGTGGGAGCTCGAGCCACCGAGCATTATGCCGCGGCTGTGCAGGATATTGGAGTTGCCGCGCGGCTGATCCTCTATCTCGAACTCCTGGCCGTAGCTCTCGTGGCCGAGCAGGTTCTGCCAGCGTTTGAGCTCCAGGATCTCGCGCACGCCCTCGTCCGAGGGCCCGGCCTCGACGAGGCACACGCTCGTCTCGGGGTCTTCCGAAAGCCGGGCCGCGGCGACCGCGCCGGCCGTCCCGCCGCCGACCACCACGTAATCAAAGGTCGTAGTATCCAGCTCAGTATCCAACTCGTTCCTTTCCGTCACAGAAGATCAAGCGGCGGCTAGACGTTGCCGAACCAGCCGGAGGACTCGGGGGCGAGATTCACGCTTATGTGCTTGGTCTCCTGGTACTCGTGAAGACCCGCCTCGCCGAGCTCGCGTCCCGAGCCGCTCTTTTTGTAGCCGCCCCACGGGGCCTGCGGATAGTACGGGTGGAAGTCGTTGACCCACACGGTGCCGAGCTTGAGGCCGCGGGCGACCCGGTTGGCGCGGAGCATGTCCGTGGTCCACACCGCCCCGGCCAGGCCGTAGTCGGTGGCGTTGGCGTTGCGGACGGCCTCTTCCTCGCTCGTGAAACGCTCGATGGTGAGTACGGGACCGAAGATCTCCTCCTTCGCTATCCGCATCTCGGGCTCCACACCGGTGAACACCGTCGGCTCGACGAAGAAGCCGTTCTCGAACTTCTCGCCTTCCGGGCGGCCGCCGCCGAGGCGGAGCTCCGCGCCTTCCTCCTTGGCGAGCTCGATGTAGCCCTCGATCTTCTCCCGGTGCTCGGCGGAGATCACGGGCCCCATCTCGGTCTCGTCCTCTGCGCCGAAGCCGAGCTTTATCCGGTCGGCACGCTCCAGGATGGCGTCAACGAACCGGTCGTGGATGGAGTCCTCTACCAGCAGCCGGGACCCGGCGGAGCAGACCTGACCGGCATGGAAGAACGCGGCCTGCAGCGCGTAGTCCACGGCGACGTCGAAGTCGGCGTCGGCGAATACGAGGTTCGGGTTCTTGCCGCCGAGCTCCAGCGCGACGCGCTTTATGGACTCGGAGGCGGACTCGGCGACCTTGCGGCCGCTGACGACCCCGCCGGTAAACGAGACGAAGTCGACGTCCGGGTTTTCGGATAGCTCCGCACCGGTCTCCGCACCCGCGCCGAGCACGACGTTTGCGACGCCGTCGGGCAGTCCGGCCTCCTGCAACAGCTCACAGACCTTTATGGTCGTGAGCGGGGTTAGCTCGCTCGGCTTTGCGACGAAGGTGCATCCGGCTGCTATCGCGGGGGCAATCTTCCAGGAGATCTGGAGCAGCGGGTAGTTCCAGGGTGAGATCATGCCGACCACACCGATGGGCTCGTACACGGTCATACTGAGCGAGCTGTCCGGTACCGGGTTGATGTCCCCGCCGTGGGTCGCGATGAGCGCGCCATAGTACCGGAAAGTACCCGCGATGTCCTGCATGTCGGCGTGGCTCTCCACGAGCGTCTTGCCGGTGTCCAGCGTCTCCAGCCTCGCAAGCTCGGCCTCGTCGCGCTCCAGCAGGTCGGCGACGCGGTTCAGCAGGCGCGAACGCTCCTGGGGGAGCGTGTGGGGCCACGGGCCCTCGTCGAAGGCGCGGCGGGCGGCGGCTATCGCCCGGCGGGTGTCGGCGCGGGTCGCCTCGGGGACGGCGGCCACCGCCTCGGATGTGGCGGGGTTCAGGATCTCGCGCTCCCCGCCCTCCTCGGCGGCGACCCACTCCCCGCCTATCAACATGCCTCTTCTCGTCTGCACGTCCGTCATGGTCAACTTTTGCCTCTCTTCCGCGGGTTTCTGAGTGTTTCTAATCTTCCATAATCTTTCCCGGCGTGGTTACCCGCCACGATGCGCAGCCACGCCGCCGGGACGACGCGGCTGTCTCCGGGACTCTAATACCGGGTCCGGCTATCGGGTGGCCTGGGCGTTGAGCCGCATAAACTCGACGTGCTGCTCGTACTGGTCGAGGACGTCGTCTATTAGCTGGCTGTGGGTGTAGCCCATCACGTCGTAGCCCTGGCCGCCCTCGCGCAGGTGGACGTCGAGGCGATAGTAGACGTCGCTCTCGCGCAGGGAGCGGTCGCCGTACACGGGCATCGGGGCCTCTTGCGGGGCGAGCCGGTACTGGAAGGGCTCCTCCTCGCCGAGGTCCGCCGTCAGCTCGACGTAGCCGAAGCCGGACTCGTCCGTGCCGCCGCCGACCCGAGCCTCGATGCCCTGCTCACCGAGCTCCTCGCCGACCTCGATCAGGGCCGGGCGCGCCGTCTCGGCGAGGAACTCCGATACGGCGTCGTGATCCGGGAAGCTCATGCTGCGCTTGAGGCGCTGCCGCCAGCCCCGCTCCCTCGCCCGCTCCTCCTCGGGGGTGGAGCTGCGGCCGGAGAGCCGGGCGGGCAGGCTCTGGCGCTGGCTGTCGGCCCGGAATCCCTCCACACGCAGGGCCCTGTACAGCCCGACCATCACTAGGATAATCACGAAGGCGAACGGCAGCCCCATGACGACGGTGGCATTCTGTAGCGCCGGCACGCCGCCGACCACGAGCATGGCCAGGGTGAGCAAGCCGATGGCCAGCGCCCAGAAGATCCGCACGCTGGAGGCGGCGTCCTCACGCACCGAGCGCAGGTACGAGGAGAGGTTCGCCATCACCAGAGCGCCGGAGTCGGCGGAGGTGATGTAGAACAACAGACCCGCGATGGTAGCGAGGGTGCCGATGATAGTGAAGGCCGGGAACTGCTGTAGCAGAGTGTAGAAGCCCTGCTCGGGGTTGTTCATCGCCGTCTGGCCGAACTGCCCGTTGCCGCTCCTGACCTCTCTGAGGGCGGTGTTGCCGAAAATCGCGACCCACATGACGATGTACATGAACGGGATGGTGAGGGTACCGGCGACGAACTGCCGGATCGTGCGCCCGCGCGAGATCCTGGCCAGGAACAGCCCGACGAAAGAAGCCCAGGCTATCCACCACGCCCAGAAGAACAGCGTCCAGCCCGTCATCCAGGAGTCGATCTCGCCGCCGGAGAAGGCGAACGTCTGCAGGGTGAGGCTGGGGAAGTTGCTCACGTAGTCGCCGATGTTCAGGACCACGGCATTCAGGAGGAACACGGTGGGACCGGCGATCAGGATAAACGCCGCAAGCCCGATGGTCAGCCACACGTTGAGCTCCGACAGCCGCCGGATGCCCCGGGCGATGCCGCTTACCGCAGAGATAATAGCCACGATCACGGCGAGCACTATCAGCCCGACCTGAGCCGATAGCCCCTCGGGGATACCGTACAGGATGTTAAGCCCGAAGTTGAGCTGCACCACCCCGATGCCGAGCGTGGTCGCGATGCCGAAGATGGTGCCGAGTATCGCGGCCAGGTCTACCGCGTGACCCAGTGGCCCGTAGATGCGCTTGCCGAAGATCGGGTACAGCGCCGACCGGATGTTTAGCGGCAGGTTCAGCCGGTAGGCGGAGTACGCCAGCGCGATACCCATCAGCGCGTACATTCCCCAGCCGGTGAGGCCGTAGTGGAAGATGGTCCACACGGTGGCCTCACGGGCGGCGGCCTGGGTCTCACCGCCGCCCGTCGGCGGGGCGAGGTACTGGGTAACGGGCTCGGCGACGGCGAAGAACATCAGGTCCGTGCCGATACCGGCGGCGAAGAGCATCGCGGCCCAGGAGAACAGGCTGAACTCGGGTTTGGAGTGCTCCGGGCCAAGCTTCACGCTGCCGTACCGGGAGAGCGCGAGGAAGATCACGAACGCCAGTATCACCGTCGCTATCAGGATGTAGAACCACCCGAAGCCGGTCGAGATCCAACCAACCAGCACCCCAATGGCCCCGCTGGCGTTCTCCTGGAAGATCATCGCCCACAGCGCGAACACGACGATGGCTATGGCCGAGCCGAAGAACACCACCGGATTGATCCGGTTCCTGGGCTCCGAGCCCTCCGGCACGCCGTCCGAGCCCTCCGGCTCCGGCTGCCTCGTATCGTTCACATCACTCATAAACCCTCTCCTTCCTGTCTTCCCATCGCGGCCCGGTGGCCCGATATACGTGGCCGTACATAGCCGGCGCACGTCATGACCGGCAGTAAAGCACCTTCCCGTAACCTACGTCACAATTCCACCACTTTGATCCTCCGACCCAGATGTGGTTGCGCTCGTTACGGCCCGCCCCCGAGACTCCTTCGACGCCTGCAAACCTTTATTTGCATGTCGGCTCGGCAGTGTACCGTCTGGACGGTTTAGTAGTCAATAGCAAAATGGCATGTTTTGCCATTATTCACCGTTACAGGGGCGGTGAGGCGCCCGGGGTGCGCGTCCGGGGCCGGCTCGGACGGATCTTACGGTGGCTCTTATGCCTGGTTGTTTGGAGAGTCGGGCGGGGCCGGGTTGGGGTCTTCGTCCGTGATCGTGCGCAGGCGCGTGAGCACCTCCTCGCGCAGCTCACCTTCGACACCGGGGATGTCGAATAGCTCCAGGAACCACAGCCCGTCCGAGGCGAGCCGGACTATGGTGGCGAGCGCCGGGTCCACCCCGTCGTTCTCGGCCCGTTCCTGGAGCGCGCCGTAACGCTCGCGCAGCGGTTCGAGCAGGGCGGGGTCGTTGGCGACGGCGGCGAAGAGCCCGGACTGTACGGCCAGGTTGCGCTCCTCGTCTTCGGGCTCGAAGGTTGCCTCCACGTAGGCCCTGACCCAGCTGCCGTCGCCGCCGTCATCCTTCTCCTGGCCCTCGGACCTCTGGACCCTGCGATCCAGCTCCCGCTCGAAACGCTCTACCGCGAGGTGCTCGACCATCTCCGCGACGAGCCTCTCCTTGCTCGGGAAGTGGTACAGGAGACCGCCCTTGCTGACCCCGGCCTCCCGAGCCACCGCGTCCAGCGTCAGCCTGCCCGCACCCTCGCCGAGCACGATCCTCTCCGCCGCGTCGAGCAGCTTCTGGTGCGTGTCCGCCGAGCCTCGCTTCGCATCCACAGGCATGACTATACCGGCTGGACGGTTTTGGGGTCAACGCCTGACGGCCCGTGCCAGCGGCCCCGGATGAGCCTAGGCTAGCCGGCTTCCTCTGGTGCGGCTCGGAGACTCCTCCAGGGTAGCGCGAGTAAAACGTATAAAAGCTATCCTGTACCGGGAGGGCCACGACACGGATCCCGGAAGTGGCTAAAGCTGCTAAACAAGGATGCGGCCAGGGCGGAGCGGAGACGAAGGTAGGGGTGAGTGAATAAAAGCCGGCCCGGCCGGACCTGTTTTGTGTTGCTTGTGCTGCAAATGTGTTGCGGGAGTCCCCGGTTAAGGAGCGGCTTCATAACGCGTGATATAAAAGTCGTGCCGGATGAACCTGGCGGAGCGCCCTCTGGAGAGGCGGGAGCTCATGCGCGACGGCGAGACGGCGTTCCGCCGGAGCCTCGGGCCCCGGGGACCGGGAAGAGCGGAGTCAAGAGGATGGTGCCGGCTTGAGTGAGAGAGAGACTTGCGCCAACAACGACGTCCGGGAAGGCGGAGGCGGGTGTCCGAACTGCGGGTCGTTGCCCGAGAGGCCCGGGGGCTCCGGCACGCTGTATCTCTGGCCCCCGCTCGGCCATACCCTGGGCAAGGTCCGGAGTCACCTGAGACGCAGCGGGCTCAGGCCCGAAAGCGCGGCCGGCGGCGGGCTCATGGTCTCCATCGGGGAGGGGGCGCGGGATCTCCTCTCCGCGCTCTCCGAGGACACGCTGACCGGCGCGGAGCTCGGGGAGACGCGGGCGCTGTTCAAGTCCGGTGGCGGAGAACTAGAGGTCGCGGACATAGCCCGGACGGAGTCGCTCGGACGCCTGGCTGGCCTGGGACGCTCGGAGTGGCTCTTGGACGTGCTCGCCGAGGAGCGGCTTACCGTCCACTTCCAGCCCATCGTCCCCGCCGACTCTCCGGAGGAGGTCTACGCCCAGGAGTGCCTGCTGCGCGGGATAGACGAGGACGGCTCCACGATCCCGCCCGGCAGGATATTCGCCGCCGCCGGGAGGTGCGGCGTGCTCTTCCAGACCGATCTCGCCGCCCGGCGCGCGGCGATCCGGGAGGCCTCGGCCAACGGGGTCGAGTCCAACCTGTTCGTGAATTTCACCCCCACCTCCATCTACGATCCCGTGTTCTGCCTGAGTCAGACGGTGGAGACCGTGGACGAGGTGGGGATACCCCATGAGAGCATTACGTTCGAGATCACCGAGAGCGAGGACGTCGGTGACGCCACTCACCTGGAGAACATCGTCCGCTACTACCGGGAGCAGGGCTTCCGGGTGGCCCTGGACGACCTGGGCTCGGGATACTCCTCGCTGAACCTGATCCACCGCCTCCGACCCGACTTCGTGAAGCTGGATCTGGGGCTCATCCGGGACGTGGACACGGACCCCTACAAGGCGGTAATAGCCCGCAAGCTGTTGGAGCTAACCCGCGGTCTCGGCATCCAGACCATAGCAGAGGGCGTCGAGACCCCCGGCGAGCTTTCCTGGGTGCAACAGGAGGGCGCGGACTACGTGCAGGGCTTTCTCATCTCCAGACCCACCTCGCCACCGGTCGTCAGCCTCTAGTAAGCGCCCGGCACCTCCGGCGGACGCGCCGCCGACAAGTTTCCAGACTCTTCAGGCTGTTCGGAGGCTACTGCCGACCCTCTCTGGGGCCTCTGGGCCGGAACAAGCCGAACGACGAGGTGTAGCCGTGCAGAAAGCTCGTGCCGCCCACGGGTCCGAACTCGCCGTTGCAGAAGAACCCTCCGACCGGCACCGGGCCGAGACGCTCGTGCAAGACTCCCGTGTCGAAGCCCGGCTCGCCGTACAGGCCCTCGCCGCGCCCGAGACAGGAGAACAAGAGCGCGCCCGAAACCTCGCCTGAGGCGCGGGCCGGGCCCATCGCGCGCTCGTAGCCGGTGAGGACGGCGCGGAGGTCCTCGGCGGAGGCTTCGGCGTCGCGCAGGTGGAACTGGACGCGCATCCCCTCCTGCAGCCGCTCCCCGACGCCGAGCGAGCCGTTCTGGGGGTCCACACCGATGAGGTTCCGGATCAGGAAATCCCCCGGACCCGGCTCCTCCTCGAACTCGTCCATGAGCATCCCGACGAACAGGGCGCTGCCGGCGAGCTTGCGGTCGCGCTCGTCCAGGGCGGCGTAGACCTCCTCCAGCGCCTTGAACGCCGGGCGGCCGTCGAGCTCTTGCAGCACGTTGTCCTGGCAGGAGGTGATCTGCATTACCCCACCGACGGGCTTGCAGCCCTGGGCGACCACGGTGTCCACGGCGACGTCGCCGGTCAGGGCGAGGCCGGCGGTCCCGGAGGCGTAGTAGTCCTCGCCGACGAACAGCGCCCCCTCCCCGGCCGAGGTCGCGCCGCTCGCGAGCCCCCCGACCTTGGCCGCCCCCGGAAAGGCGTAGTCGAGCCCGGAGAGGAGCGTCACCGGGTCCGAGGAGAACGGGTCGGCAAGCAGGACGAACTGGGGCTCCTCGGCGGCGCGGGCCCCGACGAGCTCCTCCCAGGCGTCGGGCGGTCCGTCCAGGTCCGGCAGGGCACCCGGCCCCCCGATACGGAAACCGCGCACCTCCACGTTCCGCATGCGGGCCGCCGTGAGCGTAACCGCCGGCGCGCCCTCGACTTCCTCGCCGCCGCCTATGACGCCGCCCCCCGAGCATCCGAGGAGCGCGTCGGCCCCGAGGTGTGAGAGCACCAGCGAGGGCACCTCCCGGTAACGCTCCCTGTGGTGCGGGGTGACGAAGATCAGGGCAAGCGAGACCGGACCCTCGCCGAGCTCTCGCCGCAGTTCCGCCGCGCACCCGGCGACGGCCTCGTCGAGGTCCGTGTCGCGGGAGATCGCCGTCGCCCACCTCATAGAACCCACAGAGTCCAAAAACAGCCTCCTCTCGCTACCTTACGGAGTTTATACCGCCTGCCGGATTCCTCGGCCCCTCGTCAGCCCTTCGTCAGCCCGCGCCGCCGGACGAACAGCGCGGCGTACAGCCCGGCCCCGAGTAGCGCGGGCAGCCACAGGCCCTCGAACACGGCCACCCCGCACCAGAACGCCAGCGCGAGCAGGACGCTGTCCAGCAGGCCACCCGGCGGCGGCTCCCGCCACCTCCCGGCGAGGACGAGCAGAGCGCACGCCAGTAGCCCCGAGAGGACCCAGCCCGCGTAGTTTGTTAGCGGGACGCCGTAGTAAGCTCCTCCCTCCGGCCACACCCAGAAGCCGAGCGCCGCCGCGCCGGGGTCGAGCACGCCGTCCACGAGGGTCAGGAGGAGCGCGGAGACCACGACCCAGGCCAACCCGCGAGCCGGCCCCGCCGGGGAGGTAAGAGACCGCGCCGGGACGCAGGCCGCGACCGCCCCTATGACCAGCGGCACGTAGGAGACGGGGAGTATGTAGGGGACGTGACCGGCGATCTTGGGCCCCAGGGAGTCACCGTAGAAGAAAGCACCGTATGGAAAGCCGGTGACGGTGCCGGTCGACTCTATGGCAAAGCCGAAAACGGCCAGGACGCCAAGCGAGAGTGAAGCCCGGCCGGCCCCCATATAGCGCCACAGCGCGACGGCTGAAGGGAGCGCGATCAGGGCCGTGGAGATATAGGAGCCGGCCCACGCGCCCGGAAAGTCCGTAAAGCGGGCGGCGAAGTACGACACCACAAAGAGCGCGACGCTGCCCGCGAGCAGGTAACGGGGCACCGCGAACCGGCCCGGTTTTTCGGGTCCCCTATTTTCACCACCACGGTTCACGGGCATATGCTACATCCCCGAGCCGCTGTAAGAGGAGCCGGACGGCCGGTGCATGGCTGGTATATTCTTTTCTGTGCTCCTCCAGCTATTCGTACGGCTCTTTCACATCTCGCGCCCGGTGTTGTGGGTCAACACCGTCGGGACCGCCGTGGTCGGGATGTGGCTCGCCGGTAGCCTGTGGTCCTGGCAGGCCCTGCCGATACTCCTGTGGCTCACGCTGCCGTTCAACCTTCTGATCTACGGCGTCAACGACGTGTTCGACCGCGACACCGATGCGGACAACCCGCGCAAGGGCTCGCTGGAGGGGGCGCGGATCTCGGGCGGCGAGGTGAGGCACATCCGGCTCGGAGTGCTGGCGACCAACCTGCCGTTTCTCCTGTACTTCTTCTTCGGCGTGGGGGCCTCGGCCTTTGCGTGGATGACCCTGTACGCGGCGGTCTTCGTCGGCTATTCGGCCCCACCGGCGCGCTTCAAGGCCCGGCCCTTTCTGGACTCGCTCTCGAACGCGGCCTACGCTTTCCCGCTGGTCTTCGTCCCGCTCGCCCTCGGGGCTGATGTCGTGTGGCCCGCCGCCCTCGGGCTGATGGCGTGGAGCGCGGCCAAGCACACCTTCGACGCCGTGCAGGACATACACGAGGACCGGCGCTCGGGCATCCGCACCACCGCCGTCCGGCTCGGGGCCCGGGGTGTCGCCTACTGGAGCGGGGGGCTGTGGCTCGTCTCGGTCGTGTGCTTCGCCCTGGTAAACGTGCCCGTGGCGCTGATAGTCGCCGTTATCTCCGGTGGTTTGATTTCCGCTCTCTACCGGCGTCCAGAGCCTCGAACCGGACGCAGACTGTACCGGATCTCCATCCTCTACCCCTACGTCGCCGGTACCGTCGCCGGCATCCAGCTCGTCGGCGCGCTCTCCATCGGGGCGTACCCGTGAGCGCGCCGGATACCGGAAAGCGTGTCGTCGTGGTCGGCGGCGGGCTCGGCGGTCTCGCGGCTGCGGCGCTGCTCGGGCGGGCCGGGCACCGGGTGACGCTGCTGGAGGCGGCGGATTATCTCGGAGGCAAGAGCCGCCGCATCACCGTGGATGGCCAGCGGGTGGACACCGGGCCGTCTCTGGTGACGTTCCCGGGCGTGTGGGACGAGCTCCTGCTGCGGTGGGACGCACTCGGCGGCTCCCCCAAACCCGGAGAGGCGGCGGAGATATCCGGCCTGCGGCTCCTGCGGCTCCCCGAGGTCGGCCGCTATCACTACGGCGGCGAGGCGGTGTCGCTCCCGGTCCCGCCCGGCCACGAGTGGTATCCGGCCTGGGAGCGGTTCGTCGCCGGGCACGGCGGTCTCGGCCCGGAGGTGACGCGCCTGTTGACCACCTCACCCACCGACCGCCGGGCGCTGCCCGCGCTCAGGAAGCTGCTGAAGGCCTACGGCCGGCACCCCACGACCCGCGGCTATCTGGACTCCCTGGAGTGGATGCCGGAGGGGCTGCGCGAGATCATAGCCATCCACACCCTGAACGCCGGCGTCAGCCCGCACCGCACCGCCGCGCTATACGCGAGCATGCCCGCGATCATGGCCACCGACGGCGTCTACGTGCCCGAAGGCGGCGTGTACGAGCTGGTCCTCGCCCTGGAGCGTCTGGCCCGCCACTCGGGGGTCGAGATCCGAACCGGCGAGCCGGTCGGCGGCGTCAGCCCGGGCCGCGTCGAGACCGGGGGCGGCGTCTACGAGGCCGATCTCGTCGTGAGCGGTCTGGACGCCGGGCTTCTGGAGCGCCTGATCGGCCACCCGGACCCCGACCCCGAGAGCCTCTCGTGCTCGGGGGTTGCCATCTACGGAGCCCTGCGCGAGGACGCCACGCTGCCCCGGGGGACACCCGCCCACGGCGTGGTCCTCCCGTCCTCCCCAAAGAGCCTGTACGGGAGCCTGGAGCGCGGCGAGGAGCCGGAGGAGACGATGGCTTTCGTCAACCGCTTCCGGCCCGGCGAGGTCTACCCCAACGACCGCACCACGCTCGCGGTGCTCCTGACCGCCCCGGCGAACGGCGCAGAGTACGGCGTGGACGACCCGTTCGTGGCGCGGGAGCTGGGCCGTATCTCGGAGGTGATGGGCCTGGATCTCCCCCTGACCGAGTACCTCGGGCAGAGCACGGTGCTCCATCCCGAATACTTCGCCGGGCGCGGGGCCACGGGCGGTGCGCTGTACGGCGCCGCGAGGCCGTTCTGGCGTAGTGGGCCCCTGCACCGGCCCCGCTACGCGCTAAAGGAGAAGCCGTGGCGGGTGGGAAAAACGCCGTGGCTATACCGGGTGGGGAGCTCGGTTCATCCGGGCGGCGGCATCCCGGCGGTGCTCGGCGGGGCCATGATCTCGACCGACCGGATGTTGGATTCCCTGGGCGGCAGGCGCTAGCCACCGGCGAGCCCGGAGAAGCTCCTATCAGGCTCTCCCTATCCCACCCCGCACCTCTCTAAAGCTCGATCACCTCCGATACGCCGAGCGTGCGGCCCGCGTCGTCCAGGGCGCGGGCGGCGACGTAAGGCTCCTCGGTCTGCACGCCGATGGTGGTCTCGAAGCCCTCGCGGAGGGCGGTCGCGGCCGGCCTCAGCCGGTCCCGTTCGGGACCCGCCAGGGCCTCCCAGACCGCGACCTCCGTGGCGCCGTTCCAGCTGGCGTACAGCGTTACCCCGCCGCCGGAGCGGCGCTCGGCTGCGACCGCAGGCTCTTCTTCCGGGTATCCTTTCCACTTCATCCGGTACGAGCGGTACGAGGTGTACTCGATGGGGAGCCGCGCGTCGAACAGAAGCTCGCCGTCGCGGCTGAACTCCGAGAAAAACGGCTCCGCACCCCAGCCCACGAACACGTTGTCGTTTGGCAGCGTCTGCATGCTGCCCAGGTATCCGGCCAGGAGCCGCTTGTTTGGGTGGACGTACTCCCGCTTCATGGTTGCGGACATGGCATCCATATCCAGCTCGACCACGATGGCCCGGGACCGCTCGCGGACCGGCGGGTGGGAGCCGTTGTCGAAGATGGTTATGGTGCCGTCCGGCTGGCGGCGGGCGTCGTGCTGGAAGGCGACGCCGGTGCCCGGTCCCATCTCGAAGTCGCTCTGACGCCCCCCGAGACGCCAGATGACCTCTCCGGTGTCGCGGTCTATCTTGTACACGGCCCAGGTGTTGCGGGCGGATACGAGAAGGTGGCCGTCGTGATCCACGTCTATGGAGTTGATGTGGAAGTAGTCGAAGTCCTCGTCCGGGTTCCCCGAATGTCCGATGTACGCCTCGTCTACTCCGACGTGATCCAGGCTGCGCCACTCGAACAGGAGCTCGCCGGTCTCGATGTCGAGCTCCTGTATGACCCCGTCGAGGATCGCGGCGTCGTCCGGCCCGCCGAACGGGGTGAGGTCCCGGCGCACGCGGCTGTAGATCGTGACCAGCGCGGTGTCGTCGGGGCTGATGATGAACTCATGCAAGTCGCCGCTCAGTCCGTTTGCGGCCTCCAGCCGGGCTATCTCGCTGTAGGAGTCGTCGAGCACCACGTACTCGCCGAGGCCGCGGATGCTGCTGACCCTGCCCTCCCACCAGGTAAGCACGGGCTCTCCCCGGTAGCTCTGCGCGCGGAAGTCTCTCACCTGCTTCTCCCGGGAGTAGTCGAACCACACGGTCTGTCCCTGATCATCCAGGATCATGGGCCCGTACTGTCCCGGTCCCTTTGCCGGGCTGATAAATATGTACCCCGGGGCGGTGCCGCTGGCCGACTTCCGCACCTGTATCGCGGGCGGGAGCAGATCCGGGCGGGAGAGGAAGGTCCGCACGTAAGACCCGGACGGGGTGACGCCGGGTAGGCTCGCCTTCCGGGTGCGCTTGCTGGACCCGCAGCCCGCTGCACCCAGCATAGCGGTCCCCGCGGCGCCGACGCCCAGGGTCCGCAAGAATCTCTGCCGGGTTAGCTCAACGCCCAAGTCGTACCCCCTCCAAGCTCATCTCTACCCTGCTGGCCGCGGCTTCAAGCCTGTCCGGCGTGTCCGGCTCGTCCGGCTGCCGGGACGACCGTGGTGCCTACCGGAGCCCACCGGGCCTGAGCAATGCTCAATGATAACCCTGGATCACACCGGAATCTCATACCACGGCTGCCGGGGCTGCCACAGTGTTTTCAGACCGTCTCCAGTCCTTTTCACCCTGGGCGCGGATCGTCCCGGAGTATCGCGTAGTGGTGCAGGTCCCGGAAGCCTCCCCCGATAAGGTGGCTCGACCGGGAGGTCCCCTCGTGGGCCATGCCGGCCTTCTCCAGGACCCGGGCCGAGGCGGCGTTACCGTCCAGGCAGCGGGCCTCCAGCCGGTTGAGTCCCACCCGGTCGAAGCCGAACCCCACGACGGCGGCGACGGCCTCGGTCATCAGGCCCCGGCCCCAGTGCTCGCGGGAGAGCACGTACCCGATCTCGGCCCGCGAGTGCTCCGGCTGCCAGCCCTGGATGCCGCACGTCCCGATAAACTCCCCGGTCTCACATTCCTCCAGGCCCCAGCCCGCCGGGTCGCCTCTGGAGTAACGTTCCCGCACGAAGCGGAGGAAGTTCTCCGAGTCCCGGAGGCTCTCGTGGGGCTCCCAGAGCATGTGGCGGGCCACCTCCGGGTCGGAGGCGTAGGCGTGCATGGCCCCGGCGTCACCGAGCCGCATGCGGCGCAGCGTCAGACGCCGGGTCTCCAGAGTCGGCAGCTCCCGGAAGATGCGCCGGCCCCGGGCCTCCAGGCTCTCCTCCAACCGGCTCCCACCCTGATTCTGGCTCCGCCGTTCTCTGGCTTCTCTACTTTCTCTGGCTTCTCTACGGGCCATATGGGTACCGGATCAGCTCCTCGACGGGGAGCGCGTCCGTCTCTCCGGCCTCCGGGTCCACGACGACGTAACGGGCCCCGGCCTTCTGGGCGACGAGGGCGTGGCGGCGCAGGCCGTCGGCGTCTTCTATGGTCCCCAGAGACCCCGGCAGCCCGAGGTGCCCCGCCCTCCGGCGGAAATCCCCGGCAAGCTCCGGGGAGGTAAACAGGGCCGCCACGAGAAGCCCCTCCTCCCCGGCCTCCTCGTCCGCGACCGAGATCAGGGGCGACTCCCCGGCCTCATCGGAGATCAGGTACAGCGGGAAGCTCAGGCTCGCCGTCCCCGGGGCCCCAGGCCCGGGCACCGGGGCGAGCCGGGCCGCGAGGTCCTCGGCGTGGAAGAGGCCGGTGCCCCTTTCGCTCACCACGAGCACGTATCCGGCCCCCGGCAGCGGGTACCCTCCCCCCGCCGGAGCCTCCTCCGGCGAGAGGCCGGCGAGCGCGGAGAAGCCCAGCCCTCCGGCCTCTTCGGAGAACTCGCGGGCGAGGTCCGGTGAGGCGAAGATCACCCCGACGAGCCCCTCCTCTCCGGCTTCTCCACCTATCTCCGCGTGCTCCAGAACGGGTGCGCCGGAGCCGTCCACGAGCCGGTACAGCGGCGGCCCGGGCACTTCCTCTAACGGTAACTCCCTGTCCGGAGTGGTCAACGCGGCCTCCTGAATATATCTACCGGTCGCATAAGTCGCATATTCTAGCGGCCCCGGTAGCCGAGCATCTCTCGTAGCTGGCGCTCCTTCAACCTCCGTGGCGCGGCGCGGAACACGCGGTCACGGAGACCCGTGAGCGTAGGGCTCTCAAGCTGGCCGGCGACGCCCGCGTAACGGGATAAGAGCACGAGGGCGGCGGCCGGCGCGGCCCTGCGACGCTCGTACAGCCTGAGCCCGGCCTCGGGGGTCCCAGGGCGCGAGAGCGCGCCGCCGAGAGCCGCCGCGTCCACGAGAGCCTGTCCCGCGCCCTGGCCCAGGTTCGGGGTCATGGGATGGGCGGCGTCGCCGAGCAGGGTGACGGGGCCCGAGCCCCAGCGTAGCGTCGGGTCGCGGTCGTAGATGTCGTCGCGCCGGATCTCCTCTTCCGGGGTGGCTCGTACCAGCGCCTGTACGGGCTCGTGCCAGCCGCGCAGTAGCCCCAGCACCCGCGCCCGGCTCTCTCCGGGCACATCACGCGCCCCCTCCGGCGCGTTCTGGGTGGCAAACCAGTACACCCGCCCGCCGCCGATGTACACGCAGCCGAACCTCACGCCCCGCCCCCAGGTCTCCAGCCCCACACCCCGGGGCACGAGCCCTCCGGCCCGGCGCGCCACGCCCCGCCAGGCGGTGTAGCCGGCGTAGCGCGGAGGGTTTTCAAAGCGCGCTTCGCGAGGCCGCCCACGCACGGCCCGCACGGTGGAGTGGAGCCCGTCCGCCCCGATCAGGACGCGCCCGCGCTCCTCGCCGCCGCCTTCCAGCACCGCCGCCACGCCGCCCTCCGTCCGGCGCAGCCCGGCCACCCGGCGCACGGTGCGCACGACGTCCCCGCCCGCCGCCGAGACGAGCGCCGAAACCAGCTCGGGCCGGCTCACGGCCATGCTATCCGCTCCCAGGCGCTCGCTGCCCGCCGGCAGCCGGAGGTCGGCCAGGGTCTCTCCGCGAGGGTCGCGGAGCAGCCCGGCGGTCGTCGGCACCCCGAGCCCGGAAGCGGTCTCGTGCAGCCCGAGGGAGTGGAGCGCGGCCACGGCGTTAGCGCCGAGCAGGAGCCCGGCCCCGGCCTCCCGCGTCGTTGCCGCGCGTTCCAGTACTAGGGGCTCGAACCCCGCGTTACGCAGGGCAACCGCCGCCGCGAGCCCCCCGATACCGGCTCCGGCCACCAGCGCTCTCTCGCAATTCATAGGCGCTTCATGGATGCTTCACATGTCTCGTGGGTTGCGCTGATAAGAGCCCGACGGGGCTGGCAAGAGCGAGCAAGAGGGCCTCGGTAGGGGCTAGATCAGGGACTTCGAGCGCACGACCTCTTTGGCGAGCGAGACGAGGTCATCGGGCTCGAAGGGCTTGCGGAGCACCTTCACAGAGCGGTGGGTGCGGCTCGCGAGCGTCTTGGCCGCCGGGTCCTTCTTGCCGGCGGTGAGGATCACGGGCACCCTGGAGGTTTTCGGCATCGCCTTGAGGCAGTGGCAGGTCTCGACGCCGCCCATCTGGGGCATCGCCACGTCCAGGACTATGAGGTCCACCTTGCGGGTGAGGCTCTCCTCTATGGTGCTCTGGCAGTCTCCGGCCATTATGACCTTGAAGCCGGCGGTCTCCAGCGCCTGGGCCGAGCTTACTACCGAGGGGTCGCTATCCGCGAGGATTATGGTTCCGCGTTCCACGGCGGAGATTGTACACCCGCGCGGGCTGGTGGCAAGGAAGTCTGAGACCATGCCGGACTCCGGCTCCACGCGCGCGGGCATGCGTTAGAATTTCCCCGTACAGCCCCGTACACGACGAGCCCCGGCTCAGAGAGCAAGGGGCGTCTCCGAGAGACGAGAGGTGATCGTGCAGGATCAGAAGTACTACCGCAAAGGCTTCAAGATGCGCGGCGAGATCCAGCACCTGCTGGACCGGGACTACCAGTCCGCCATAGTGGATAGCATCCGCTCCTCGGGCAACATCCTCGAAGCCGGAGACCTCACGATAACCCTGGCCGGGGAGTTCGGCTTCTGTTACGGCGTGGACCGCGCGGTCGACTACGCCTTCCAGGCCCGCGAGAAGTTCCCCGACAAGCGCATCTTTATCACGGGGGACATGATCCACAATGCCTCCATGAACGACCGCCTCGTGGAGCTCGGCATCGAGTTCCTCTCCGAGGGCTTCGAGGGCCGCCCGGACGAGAAGTTCGACGAGATCGGGCCCGAGGACGTTGTCCTGCTGCCCGCCTTCGGCGCGCCCGTGGAGTGGGTAAACGCCCTGCGCGAGCGCGGCTGCATTATCGTGGACACCACCTGCGGCTCGGTACTGTCCGTGTGGAAGCGCGTCACCCGCTACGCCCAGAAGGGCTTTACGAGCGTTATTCACGGCAAGTACTATCACGAGGAGACCAAGGCGACCGCCTCCCAGACCGAGAAAGAAGGCGGCAACGGCAAATACCTCATCGTGCGCAACCTCGAAGAGACGGCCCACGTCACCGACTTCATCCGGGGCGAACTGGACGCCGAGACTCTAAAGGAGCGTCTCGGACACGGCATGAGCCCCGGCTTCGAGCCGGAGACGGACCTGGTGAGCGTCGGGGTGGCGAACCAGACCACGATGCTCATGACGGAGACGCTCGCGGTGGGCAAGGAGATCCAGAAGGCCATGCTCGACCGCTACGGCGAGGAGAACATCGCCGAGCACTTCGAGCTCTTCGACACCATCTGCTCGGCGACCCAGGACCGCCAGGACGCCCTGATGCAGCTACTGGATCAGCCGCTGGACGTAATGGTCGTGATCGGGGGCTACAACTCCTCGAACACGAACAACCTCGCCATAATCGCGGAGGAGAAGGTGCCGCGGGCCTTCCACATCCCGGACGGCTCGTGCATAGAGGGCGACTCCATCCGCCACAAGCCCGCCGGAACGCCGCTGGACCCCGCACAGGAGATAGTAGAAGAGGGCTGGCTGCCGGACGGACCGGTGCGTATCGGCCTCACAGCCGGGGCCTCGACCCCGAACTCCCAGATCGGCCGCGCTGTGGAGCGCATTCTGGAGGCCCGCAACGTCTCCGCCGAGGAGGCGCTGGCCTGAACAAGCCTGAACGGTCGTGATCCACTCCCCAAAGCCTCTGCCAGGTTTTCCACTCGTTATCGCCGGGGAGATTACGCAGGGCTTCCTCGACATTGGGATAGAAGACTTCCGCTTAGCAGCCGGATACGTGTATCGCTTACCCTACGGCAGAAACGTGGATCGGGCAGACTACTCACTGGTCCTCCGCGAAGATCGCGGCACCTGTAGCACCAAGCATGCTCTGTTGACGCGCCTGGCCGAAGAACAGAACCGTAACGATGTGCTACTCACCTTGGGTATCTACGAGATGGACGCTGATAACACACCAGGGGTCGGTCCCGTGCTAGACAGATACGGCTTATCCAAAATTCCAGAGGCACACTGCTATCTAAAGCATAACGGCGTGAGGGTGGACCTCACCCATGACGGAGGTTCGGCAGCAAAGCCTATAAACCATTTCCTCTATGAAGAGACAATATCTCCAGCAGGAATCGGAAGCTACAAAACCACCCTACATGAACGATTTCTGGGAGGGTGGTCCGGGCTCCCAGCTTCCTGCGGGCTCGACTGGCGCGAGCTTCTGTCTATCCGCGAGGAGTGCATCGCGGCGCTCTCCGGTGGAGCCGTCAGCGGCCGCTACTGCGGAGCACGCCGCTGGCTATGTCCGTAAACTCCTTTGCCTCGTCGGCGCTCAACATCTCCGTGGTACCGTCCTCGAAGGAGATCTGCACCTCGTCCCCGCCCGCTCCGGCGGATCTATCGAGATAGGCCTTCACGGCGTACGCGGTACCGACGGCCGCTCCTAGCAGGGCCGCTCCCTTAAGTAGTTTACGCATCATCGCCCCCACTCGTCCCGGATAGCACCCGCTCTGCCTCCGGGCGGGCGTTACGCATGTCATAGAGCACGAGCCCGACCCGGGCCTCCGGCCCCGTGGTGGCGGCAAGCGTAGATCCATCAGAGAGACGGGTAAGCAGTACGTAACCCTCCTCCGCGCGTACCCTGACCTGTGAGTATGCCTCGTGTCCGCGCTCCCGGGCCCGGCGGGTTGATGCGCTAGAGAGGGCCGAGATCATGGCTCCGGCCCGCTCTCCACCGCCCTCCACCGTGGAGGCGAGAATACCTCCCTCACCCGAGACCACGTACCCCGCCTCGACCTCTCCCGAAAGCGAACGCAGATCCTCTAGGACACGCCCGAGCCCGGACCCGCCGCCCTCGCCGCTCTCGCTGCCCTGCGTGGCGGCGTCGCCATCTTCTGTCATGCCGCTCCTTCTCCATCCGCGAAGCCGGTCTACAGGAGAAAGATTATATCCGAACGTCCTCTCACGCACCCGCCGCCATTCTGGATCGCCATATAGTCTGCTATGATCTCTGCAACCTGCGCAGGACCAAGAAGAACGTCAGAGCCGCCGGTACTGACAGGTAAGCTATACGGATTGCCCACACCTCTCTGCGACTGAGGCCTTTATCGTCTCCATCGCCCACCACGAACTCCTCTCTAAAAGATTCTGAGTATTCTGCCCCGCCACGCTCCTCGCGGAGAGGTCAGCCAGAATCTACCAGATCCCGTCAACCAAGCACCGTGCGGTGGGAGCGGATTTACTGTATTCGTCTTACTCCCGTTCTATGCTCCACGAGTACGAAGCGCGAGCCGTACCACCACACGCGAGGATACGCGGAAGACGTTCGAATCGGGAGGAAAGAAAGTGCAAAACTGGCAGACCGAGGATCTCAAATCGTCCGGGCTCGAGACGGGGCTGGCTGCCCCGTTGCTGGAGAGTCTGATGCTGAACGCCTTCGACTCCATCACGCTCACCTCCGCCCGGCCGGACACGCCCTCGGGAGACTGGCCGATAACCTACGTCAACCCGGCCTTCGAGCTGATGACCGGCTACGGCAGGGAAGAGGCGATAGGCAACACGCCGAAGATGCTCCAGGGTCCAAAGACCGACCCGGAAGTGATAGACGTCTGGTGCGCGACATGTCCGAGGGGCGGATCTTCGAAGGCGAGACGATCAACTACCGCAAGGATGGCTCTGAGTTCGTCATAGACTGGCGCGTCATACCGGTAACCGACGACCGGGGAGATGTCCTCCAGTATCTCGCCATACAGCGCGACATCAGCGCCAACCGCAACGGATAATCCCCGTGACACCTGCGATGAGGCCGCGGGCGTCACGGGTACATGCGTCCGCCAATGCCGGTGCCAGAGCCTTAACAATCACCGGGAAGAATGCTATATTCTCTCTGTCTAAGGGCGATTAGCTCAGCGGGAGAGCGCTGCCTTCACACGGCAGAGGTCGCTGGTTCGAAACCAGCATCGCCCACAGTACCGAGCCTTCTTTACTCCAGTCTGTACACACCCCGGGCGTTCCTGTGCAGGATCATCTCCACGGTCTCTCCGTCTAGGCCCAGGTTCCGGATGGCTTCGGCGTTCTGACGGAGGCCCGGAACGCCGGGCCAGTCGGTGCCGAAGATCATCTTGCGGGCGAGCCTTTCGAAGTTGTGGTTGACGTAGTATTCGGGGAGCTTCTTCGGCGGCAGGCCGGAGACCTCGATCCAGACATCCTCGCGCATGGAGGCCATGAAGGCCGCGGCGTCGTACCACCAGCCACGCCCGCCGTGGGCGAGCACCACCTTGAGCCCGGGGAAGTCGCGGACCACGTCTTCCATGAGCTCCGGGTTCGCGTAGCGGTTCGTGGAGCCGGGGAAGGTGCTGGTGCCGCAGTGGAACACCACCGGTAGACCACGATCGCGGCAGATCCCGTACGCCGGGTAGAGCCGGCGGTCGTTCGGGGTGAAACCGCCATGCACGGGGTGGAGCTTGAGGCCTACGGCGCCGAGATCCGCCTGACGCTCCAGCTCGTCGGATACCGGATGGTGGTAGTGCGGGTTGAGGTTCGCCAGCATCCGGAAACGCTCCGGGTTGTAACGCACGATGGGCAGGAGATCCTCTATCGGCTGGATGCCGGTGGCGAGCGGGCTATACTCGCAGAGCAGTATGGCAAGGTCCACGCCCTCGCCCTGCATGTAGCGGTCGAGGCGCTCGGGCACTATCGTGCCCTCGTCGTCGTAGAGCTCGTCGAGGGGCACGTTCTTGCCGAAGCGTGCGGCCCACTCGGTCCAGGACTCCTTGAGCGTCGGGCGGCGCGCCGCGTGGACGTGGGCGTCTATTAGCGGAGTCTCTCCCAGCACCTAGGTTACTCCCGCGACGAAGTGTATAGGACTGAGCAAGCTAGCCCGAGCCGTTCATGTACTTGAGCCTGAGCGCCTGGTACTCGCGGGCGGCCATCTCGACCCACTCGGCCGAGCTGCCCCCGAGCTCTTTCTTGACCTTTGCCGGCGCTCCGGCGGCTAGGACACCGCTCGGGATCTCGGCGTCTTCTACCACCACGCTGCCGGCCGCGAGCATCGCCCCGTCTCCGACGCCGGCTCGGTTGAGGACTATGGAGCCCATGCCGATAAGCGCGGAGTCTCCGACGGTACAGCCTTCGAGCATGGAGAGGTGGCCGACGGTGACGTTGGATCCTACCGTCGTGGGCAGTCCCTCGTTGGTGTGGATCACGGAGTTGTCCTGGACGCTGGTGCCGGACCCGATCACGATCCGGTTGAAGTCCCCGCGGAGCACCGCCCCGAACCATACGCTCGCCCCCGCCTCGACCACCACGTCTCCGATGAGCGTGGCGGTCGGGGCTATGTAGGCATCGGCGGCGACGCTGGGCTCCTTGCCCTCGAAAGATAGTATGTTCGCCAAACCCGTCTTCCTCCCCTAGATGGACCTTCGGTGGACCGTCGTTTTCACCCTTATACTAGCTCGTCCTCCTGGCGAGGGAACTCGAGGTCATCCGGGCTCTGCCGGAGCTTGAACCGCTGTATCTTCCCGGTGACGGTCTTCGGTAGATCTTCGGCAAACTCTACGACGTGCGGATACTGGTAGCGTTTTAGCCGTTCCTTGCACCAGTCCTGGAGCTCGCCGATCAGCCCCTCCGAGGCCTCGTGGTCCTCGCGCAGTATCACGGAGGCCTTCACCCGGGTCAGCTCGTCTACCGTGACGCCGACCGCCGCGGCCTCGATCACGGCCGGATGCTCGCCGAGCACGTTCTCTATCTCCACCGGCGAGACCCAGAGGCCGCTGACCTTGATCATGTCGTCCGAGCGCCCCTCGTACCAGTAGAAGCCGTCCTCATCCACGTGATACCAGTCTCCGGCAAACAGCCAGTCGCCCTGCATGGTAGCCTTGGTCTTCTCGTGGTTCCGCCAGTAGAAGGCTGCCGCGGAGTCGCCCTTTACAGCGAGATACCCCGCGTGTCCGCGCCCTAGCGAATGCCCCTCCTCGTCTATTATCCGGGCCTCGTAGCCGGGCACGGGCTTGCCGCTGGAGCCCGGCTTGAGCTCCTCCTCGGTATTCGAGACGAAGATGTGGAGCATCTCCGTGGAGCCGATACCATCCAGGATCACGGAGCCGAAGGTATCCCTCCACCTGTGCCAGATGCTCGCCGGCAGGGCCTCCGCAGCCGAGGCGCAGAGCCTTATCGAGGAGAGATCGTACTCCTCCGCCCCGGGATGGTTGAGCATCGCGTTGTAAAGCGTCGGTACGCTGAAAAACAGCGTCGGCCTGTTCGCCTGCGCCGTCTCCAGTATGGCCTCCGGGGTCGGCTTCCCCGGATACAGCACCGTCGAGGCCCCGGCCCAGTAGGGGAACGAGATCCCGTTCCCGAGCCCGTAGGCGTGAAATAGCTTCGAGGCCGAGAACACGTGATCTTCTTCAGAGATCCTCAGCACGTTACGGGCGTATGTATCGCAGGTATAGTCTATGTCGTGCTGCAGGTGTACGGCGGCCTTCGGTTTGCCCGTGCTACCGGAGCTATACAGCCAGAACGCCGGGTCGTCCCTGTGGGTATCCGCCGGGCTCAACTCCGCATCCCCGGCCTCTATGAGATCCGCCAGTCTCAAGCATCCCCCGGCGTCACCATCGGCAAGTATCAGGGTAGGGCTCGCGTCCAGATCCCGCAGACCTTCGGAGACCTTCTCGTGATGCTGGGAGTCCAGGACCACCACCTCGGCCCGGCTGTTCTCGACGAAGAACCGGTAGTCCTCGGCCCCGAGCAGGGTGTTCGTGGGTATTGGCACGGCCCCGATACGTATCGCGGCGAAGAAGGTCACCGGGAAGGCCGGGGTGTCGTTCAGGACCATGAGCACCCGATCCTCCTGCCTTACCCCGAGGTCGAGCAGCGAGTTACCGAGGCGATTGATCCGCTCCGCAAGCTCCCCGTAGGTCACCTCTTCGCCCTCGCAGTAGATCGCAACCTTCCCGGCGCGTCCGGCCTCCAGGTTAGCGTCTACGATTCGGCTGGCGTTGTATAGCTCGGGTAATACGGTACTCAAAACGACCAATCCTCCTAACACTCGCGCCCTGGCTGGACTACCTCGAATCCCTATCCGCCCGGGCTTCCCCGCCGCCCCTGTTTTATGCTCTCCATGCATAGCCAACGTATCCAACGTATCGGCTACGAAATCGATGCTACTTTCAGGCCGGATACCGGTCAACGCTCACATTCGCTCATGGCGAACGTATCCGTTGAGGCGTTATCTCCCGGGTTCTATTATCCTTTTTACGCCGGGCCTTCGAGGGGTCCGGTCTCGACACTTCTTGGGAACGGGAGGTAGGAACCGTTATGGCGGTAGCACATCTAGGACACGCGGAGATCCGGGTAACCGACCTGGAGGCGGCGCGGTATTTCTACACGGAGATCGTGGGCCTCTACGCGACCGAGGAGGACGACGAGCACGTCTACCTCAGAGCCTGGCAGGATTGGGACCATCACACCCTGACCCTGACCAAGGCCGCCGAGCCCGGCCTGGATCACGTCGGATGGCGGGTCGAGAGGCCCGAGGACATGTCCGCATACGAGAAGCGCCTCTCCGAGCTAGGCGTCGATTATCACTGGCTCGAAGGCGGCCGCGAGCCGGGCCAGGGCGACGGCCTGCGCTTCTACACACCGTCCGGCATGCCTTTCGAGCTGTACTGGGAGGTCGAGCAGTTCGTCCCCGGCCACGACGGGCAGGCCTCCAGGCTCCCGAGCCACCCGCAACGCTACGGGACCCGGGGCATAGCGCCCCGCCGCTTCGACCACATGAACTTCCTGCAGAACTCGCCCGCCGAGGATCAGAGATGGCTCGCCGACGAGCTCGGCATCCACCACCGCTACTACGTCGAGAACTCCGAGGGCGAGCGGCTCGGCTCCTGGATGAGCCGGACGAACATCGCCCACGAAATCGCATTGATGCGAAACAAAGCGCAAAACGGCACCAGGCTGCACCACACGGCCTACTTCCTCGACTCGCCGGATCAGTTGATCCGGGCGGCGACCATCCTGGCGGACAACGACGTAAAGATCGAGTGGGGGCCGGGCCAGCACGGCACGAGCGGGGCCATATTCCTGTACTGTTTCGACCCGGCCGGTAACCGGCTGGAGATCTGGACCGGCGGGATGCTGATCTTCGCCCCGGACTGGGAGCCGATACGCTGGGACTCCTCGGTCGGCTCTCTGGGCCTGGAGCTCTGGGGCTCCGACGTGCCCGAGAGCTACTTCACCTACGGCACCGAGTGCCGGTTCACCGAAATCAGAAACGCCCCGAGTACCCAGAACGCCTCCGCCACGCGGTAGGCCGGGGATGAGACAAGAGGTTATTGCGGCGGCCCGCGCCCTCTCCCGTGTCGGGCTCGTAACCGCTTTCGGGCACGCCTCTTACCGGGAGGGAGATAGTTTCTACATCACGCCGCCGAAGCCGCTCGGCGCCCTGGAAGACGACGATCCTCTCTCAGAGGTATCCCTAGTAGGAAACGAGTTGCCCGCCGGGGTGCCGGGCGAGGCCTGGGTTCACTGGGCGATCTACAACCGCCGCCCCGACGCCGGGGGGATCTGCCGGGCCCAGCCCCCGGTCGCGACGGCCCTGGCCTCCGCCAGCGTCCCGATACTCCCCCTGCACGGCCAGGGAGCCTTTCTGGGCCGGGAGGTCCCGGTCTTCGACGAGGCCCGGCTGGTGAGGGAGCACGCCACGGGAGAGGCTCTGGCCGAGTGCCTGGGCGAAGCCGGAGGGCTCGTGATGCGCGGTAACGGGGCGGTTGCGGTGGGCGCGAGCGTCGGGCTCGCGGCGGCCAGGATGAGGGTGCTCGAAGCCTCCGCTGAGATGAACCAGCGGGCCGCCTCGGCGGGTATACCGCGCCCGATAAGCGAGGAAGAGTTCGTCTATTGGGACTCCGTATCGGAAGAGATACTGGGTAGGATCTGGGCCCACCTGAGGGGATAAGGAGGTTTGAAGGAGGTTTGCGGCGGACCCGGAGCACGGTCAGTATGAGACAAAAGGGCACGGGAAAGGGGATCGTATGAGGATCAAGGCCATGGTCACAGAGGAGAAGGAGCAGCCTTTCGTCTCCCGGGAGCTTGAGCTAGAGGAGCCGCGGGCGGATGAGGTACTGGTGCGGGTCGTGGCGACCGGGGTGTGCCACACCGACCTCATAGTCCGGGACCAGTGGTACCCGGTGCCGCTGCCGGCGGTGCTCGGCCACGAGGGCGCTGGAGTGGTCGAACGCGTCGGGGATAACGTAACGCGCGTCGCGCCCGGCGACAACGTGGTGCTCACCTTCAACTCCTGCGGCCTCTGCGCCAACTGCGCCAGCGGTAATCCGGCGTTCTGCGCCGAGTTCTTCGGGCGCAACTTCGGCGCCTCACGGCCCGACGGCTCGGTCGGGCTGCAAGACGAGGGGCGGGAGGTGCACAGCCACTTCTTCGGGCAGTCCTCGTTCGGGACCTACGCGCTGGCCGCCGAGCGGAGCGTGGTGAAGGTCGGAGACGACGCGCCGCTGGAGCAGCTCGGCCCACTGGGCTGCGGAGTACAGACCGGGGCCGGCGGGGTCTTGAACGCGCTGAGGCCGGAGGCCGGGAGCAGCATCGCCGTCTTCGGCGCCGGGGCGGTCGGGATGAGCGCGATCATGGCCTCAGTGGTGGCGGGCTGCACCACGATCGTCGGGGTGGATATAAAGCCGGGCCGTCTGGAGCTGGCCCGCGAGCTCGGCGCGACCCACACCATAGACGCCTCCGGGACCGACCCGGTCGAGGAGATCCGGCGCATCACGGGCGGTGGAGTAGACTATGCTCTAGAGACCTCTGCGGCGCCGAGCGTCTTCCGGCAGGCGGTGGACGCCTTGGGCCCTCTCGGGGAGTGCGGGCTTATCGGGGCCGCACCGCTCGGCACCGAGGCCAGCTTCGACATGAACGACATCCTCATACCGGGGAAGAAGATCCGGGGCATCGTCGAGGGCAACAGCGTGCCCTCCTTGTTCATACCGAGGCTAATAGAGCTAAACACACAGGGCAGGTTCCCGTTCGAGCGTCTTATCAGGTTCTACGACCTGGACGAGATCAACCGCGCCTGCGAGGACGCGGAGAAAGGCGATACCCTCAAGCCGGTGCTCCGCACGGGCTGACGATTCGGTGAGGCTCTCAGTCGCCCGTATCCAGCATCCACACGAGTACCATGCCGACTACTATGGCCCAGAAAGCGGAGTCGATGCCCAGGAGGCTCGCGTCCGAGGCCGCGACCAGCAGCGAGATCCCGGCGGCTAGAGAGTGTCGGCTCTCTCCTACGGAGAGCCGGAGCGATTGCAGGATCACCGGGAGCAACGCGAGACCGGCGACACCAGCGACCAGGGCCGGGGGCATGACCTGTATCAGGGACGCCGCCGTGGCGCCCAGCAGCCCGAACAGCACGAAGCCCAGGCCCTGCACCACGGTCGCCACGTAACGGTTCTCGGGCTCTCTGTGAGACTCCGGCCCCGCGCAGACCGCCGTCATCGGCGCGGCGATGTTCAGTCCGTTGCCGACCAGCGGGGCGGTCAGTATGGAGCCGATGCCGCTGAAGATGGTTATGGCGTTCACGGGCGGCTCGTAACCGTTGGCCCTCAAGATGCCCACCCCCGGAGCATTCTGGGTCGCGATGGCGAGCAGGGTAAGTGGTATGGCTATGGAGAAGAGCGCGGACAGGTCGAAGGCAGGGGCCACCAGGACCGGCTGCGTCAGAGAGAGCTGGACCTCGCCGCTGCCGAACTGTCCGCCGAGGCCGGCGACAGCGAGACCGGCCGCCAGAGCCGGGACCGCCGGGGGTATACCGCCGACGAAACGCGTGCCGAGCAGGTACGCCACGACCATCGAGCCAACGAGCAGCGGTGCGGAAGGCAGAGAGGCGAAGACCTGGATGCCGAAGTCGATCAGGATGCCGGCGAGCGCCCCCATCACCACCTCGTTCGGCACCCGGGCCATTATCATCCCGAAGAGCCCGGAGAAGCCGATCACGGCGACGAGCACCCCGGAGATGAGGAACGCCCCCACCGCCTCGGAGACACCGTAGCCGGAGAGCGTCGTTACGAGCAAGGCGCTGCCGGCGATGGGATACGCGCCACAGACCGGCTCCCGGTACAAGAACGCGAGCAACAGGCTCAGTATCCCGCCCCCGACGAAGATGGCGAAGAACCAGGAGTCTATGACGGCCTCCGGGTACCCGGCGTTCGAGCCCGCCTGGTACACCAGCAGGGCCGGGCCCGTGATCCCGAGCAGCGTGGCGACGGAGCCGGCGCCCAGCGTCGAGGCGTTCATGTGACGCGCGGAGTCCCGCAGATTGCGGCGGGCGGCCCGGGGCGGCTCGGGGCTTTTTAGCCACACCGGGCGGCCGCCTCGGGCACGGAGATCTCCACTACACGCCCAGGAGTTGCTGTTGCATCTCCTTGTCCTCCGCGAGCTCTGCCGCACTCGACTCGTGCACCACCCGGCCCTTGTTCATGACGTAGATGCGGTCCGCCACGGAGAGCGCGAGCTGGAGGTTCTGCTCGACGAGCAGGATAGACAGAGAACGGCTCTTGAGGCTCTTGAGGATCTCGCCCACGTGGCTGACCATCATCGGAGACAGCCCGTCGGAGGGCTCGTCCAGGAGCAGAAGGTCGGGCGAGCCGCGCAGCGCCCGGGCGATGGCCAGCATCTGCTGCTCGCCGCCGCTGAGCTGGTCGCCGCTGTGCCGGTCGCGCTCCCGGAGACGGGGGAAGAGCTCGTATACCTCCTCCAGGCTCCAGCCCTCCGCCTCGCTCCGGCGCGGCGGCAGGACGAGCTGCTCCCGGACGCTGAGGTTCGGGAAGATCCCCCGGCCCTGCGGCACCAGCCCGAGCCCCCGGCGGGCTCGTTTGTGGGAAGCTTCGGCCTCTATGGCCTCTCCCTTGAAGCTGATCGAGCCCCCGCTGGAACGCAGCAGGCCCATGACGGCGCGGATAGTGGTCGTCTTTCCCACCCCGTTCCGTCCGAGGAGGGCTACGACCTCGCCGCCCTCCACGCCGAGCGAGGCACCCTGCAGCACGTAGCTGCTCCCGTAGTAGGCGTGCACGTCCCGCAGCTCAAGCATCAGGCGTCTCCTCCGGGGCTCCGAGGTAGGCGGCCAGCACCTCTGGCCTCTGGCGCACCTCCTCTGGGGTGCCGTCGGCTATGACCTCGCCGAAGTTCAGAACCACGATGCGGCCGGCGAGCGCGGCTACCACGTCCATGTCGTGCTCGACCAGGACGAGCGCGATCTCCTGCGGCAGACCCCCGAGCATCTCGACCATCTCCCCGGTCTCCGCCGAGGACATGCCGGCCGCCGGCTCGTCGAGCAGGAGGACCTCCGGGTCGGTCGCGAGAGCCATGCCGAGCTCCAGCTGGCGCTGCTCGCCGTAGGAGAGCTCGTCGGCGACCACCCCGGCTCGCTCGTCGAGGCCGACACGCTCTAGCACCTCCTCGGTCTCCTCCCTGAGCCGCCGGTACCTCTCCACGGACCGCAGCATCCTCAGCCCGCCGCCGACCTTGCGCTGGACGGAGAGCCGCACGTTCTCGTACACCGTGCTCTCCGCGAAGAGCGAGTTTCTCTGGAAGGTGCGTCCGAGGCCGGCCGCCGCCACCTTCTCGGGGCTCCAGCGAGTGATGTCGCGGTCGCCGAGCTTTATGGTGCCCGAGTCCGGGGTGAGCTCGCCGCTGATCAGGTTGAACAGCGTGGTCTTGCCGGCGCCGTTCGGACCGATTATCGCCACGCGCTCCCCGGCGCCGACCGAGAAGCCGACCTCGTTCGTGGCCGCCAGCGCGCCGAAGCTCTTGCAGACCCCGGCTAGCTCTAACAGGCTCATCCTCGGACCTTACGCCACAGGTCCTCGGCGAGCCCGACGATACCGCGCCGGGCGAAGAACACGAAGAGGATAAAGACCACGCCGGTGATCATGGTCGAGCGCTCCGTGTACGAGCCGAGACCGCTGTCCAGCATCCACACGAGGGCGGCCCCGAGCATCGGTCCTATCAGGGTTCCCGCGCCGCCGACTATCACCATTATCAGGGCCTCCGCAGATAGCGGCCAGTTTAGGTCGGTCGGGGCGACCAGGCCGTTGAAGTGCGCCCACAGCGCCCCGGCCCCTCCGGCCACGGTTCCGGCGATGACGAAGGCTATTAGCTTGTAGATTCTCGGGTCGTATCCGATGGCGCGCACCCGGCGCTCGTTGGAGCCGATCCCGACGAGCACCCGACCGAAGGGTGACCGGGTCAGCGCCCTAAGCAGCAGGTAGGTACCGGCCGCAAAGAGCAGTATCAGGTAGTACAGGGCGGTGCCGTCGAAGCTGATCACGCCAAAGAGCTCCGGGTAGGGTATGCCGACGAGCCCGTTCGTGCCACCCGTGAGCGACACCCACTGCTGCGCCACGACGTAGACGAGCTGCGCCAGGGCCAGCGTGATCATCAGGAAGTACACCCCGGTATTCCTCAGCGACAGCGCCCCGATAACCAGCGCGAGCAGCGCGGAGAACGCGAGCGCCGCGCCCAGCGTCAGCAGTATGTTCGCCTCCACGCGTACCGCCACGATACCGGCGGCGTACGCCCCGCCGCCGAAGAACGCCGCGTGCCCCAGGGAGATCAGCTTCGGGAAACCCATCAAAAGCCCCAGGCTCATGGCGAACACCGCGAGTATCAGTATCTCGGAGGCGACGCTTACCAGATAGGAGGACCCGGACAGGGGTAGCGCCGCCAGCGCCAGAAGACCGGCGAGGGCCGCGGCGGGGGCGTAGTAGGAGGAGATGGAGCGCAGGCCCCGGGTCGGGGATTTCGTCTCGACGGCCATCTCAGGCGTACTTTCTCTGGAACAGGCCGGAGGGCCTCACGAGCAGCACCGCGGCCATTATCACGTACACGATCACGGCGGCGACACTCGGGAAGTACGCCTGCCCGAGCGTCTGGGTGAGGCCGATGATCACGCTTATGAAGAAGACCCCGGTCAGGCTGCCGAGACCGCCGATCACCACGATTATCAGCGCGAGTATCAGGACGGTGAAGTCCAGGCCCGGGTAGACCCCGAGTATCGGCGCCCCGACGAACCCGGCAAAGGCCGCGAGCCCCACGCCCGCCACGAAAACACCGGCGAACACGGCGGTTATGTTGAACCCTATGGCGGAGACCATCTCGCGGTCGGAGACCCCGGCCCGGATGATGGACCCGAGCCGCGTCCTTTCGAGCACGTACCACAGGGCGAAGGCAAGCAGCAGCCCGACGAAGATCACGAACAGCCGGTAACCCGGCACGGAGACGCCAAAGGCCTCGACCGAGCCCGTAACGAGAGCCGGGGAGTCCAGGGAGCGTATCCTGGTGCCCCAGATCCACTCCACGGCATCGTCTATCACGAGCGCCAGGCCGAAGGTCAGGAGAATCTGGTCCAGATGGCCCCTGGAGTATAGGGGCCTTAGAAGTGCCCGCTCGACGACGAGCCCGAGCAGGACGACCGCGGCCACGGCGAGAGGCAGGGCCACCCAGAAGCTGCCGGTGAGCGCGAGGGCGCTTATACCCACGAATCCCCCAAGCATGAAGAACGAGCCGTGCGACAGGTTGATCACGTCCATCATGCCGAAGATCAACGACAGCCCTGCGGCGAGCAGGAACAAGAGCAGCCCGTACGCGAGCCCGTTTATCACGTGGCTTATGAGCGCGTCCGCGGCGGGCATGCCTAGCTCCGCAAACCGCTGCTCGGGGAGCTTGGCTTCCTCCCGGTGGGGCTACTCACCAGGGTCCTCGACTTCCTCTATGGTATCCACCACCACGTTCTGTACGGAACCGTCGTCCTGGGCCCGGGCCTCCCGGATGTAGATGTTCTGGATCGGGTTGTGGTTGGCGTCGAGCGTCATCGGGCCGCGGGGGCTCTCGAAGTCCACGTTCTCCATGGCCTCGATCAGGGCATCCGTGTCTTCCGTATCTCCTTCCGTGGCCTTGACCGCCTCGCCCATGAGCCAGGCCGCGTCCCAGCCCTGTACGGCGTACACGCCGGGCTCGTGATCGAAGCTACTCTGGAAGCTCTCCTTGAACTCCTGGTTCTCTGGGGTGTCGAGGTCCGGCGCGTAGAAGAGGGCCGTCTGGGCGCCTTCGGCGGCCTCGCCCTGGGCCTCCAGGGTGTCGGTGCCGACCAGGTTACCGGTCCCGTAAAGATCGGTGGTCTCGTGCAGGCCGAACTCGTCGAACTGCTGGACGAAACTCACGGCGTCGCTCCCGGCGTAGAAGCTCCAGGAGGCCTGCGCCTCGGACTGCTCGATGTTCGTCAGGTACGAGCTGTAGTCGTTGGTGCCCAGCGGCGGGTATGCCTCATCCACGACCTCGCCACCGGCCTCTGTGAACCCGGCCTTGAAGTCCCCGGCCATCTCGGTACCGGCGGCGTAGTCCGCGGCGGACACGAAGATCTCCTCTACACCCTGGTCTACCAGGTACTGTCCCATCGGATGCGTCACCTGCCAGCTGTTCCCGGAGGTGCGGAACACGTAGTCCGAGCCCTGGCGCGTGGCGTCGTTGCCCAGGGCGTTCGAGATCACGAACGGCACCTGCTCCCTCTCGGCCAGGTCTATGACGCCGTAGGCGACCGAAGTGCTCACGGCCCCGGTCAGGAAGTCCACGTCCTCGCGCTCCAGCAGCGTGCGGGCGGCCTGGACCCCCGCCTGGGGATCGGCCTCTGTGTCCTCCTGGATGATCTCCACCGGGCGGCCCGCGATCTCTCCGCCCTGCTCGTCCAGGTATAGCTCCATAGAGTTCGTAATATCCTCGCCGAGCTGGGCGTAGACGCCGGAGTAAGGCAGGATCACGCCTATCTTGAGGGGCTCCCCACTCCCTCCGCTCTCTCCGCTCTCACTCCCGCCTGAGCCCCCGCCGCAACCGGCGGCGATGAGCCCGAGGCTCGCAGTCATCAGTAACGCCAGGACCGGCTTCCTCGCGGAACGGGCCGAGGCACCGGACACCGAATCTCTATTCCTCAAGATATTCTCCTTAACCCCTCTAGGCAGCTCCGTAGAATGCCGTAGAACTTACCTAATCACCTTTCGTCTCAACGGTAGCGACTTCTCAAAGAGGGTTCAATTGCGACGAGTCTCACAGTTCGTCATAGACGTTCAGGGCGCCCTGTGAAGCGAATGATGCTCGATACAAATGGTCATTCGGCGCTTCCGCTAGGGGCCGGCCGCCGGTGGTCCGCCGTGCCCTAATGCTCCATGGCCTCTGTGCCGGAGAGCAGCTTGCCGCCCGCCACGTCGAGCACTCCGGAGCTGGTGAGCCTCGGGCCAGGCAGGAAGTCCGCCGTCAGGAAGAGTAGCGAGTACAGTGGGTCCTCGAACGGGAAGCCCGCGTCTCGCAGGCAGGACTTTAACCCCCTTGCGAAGCGCACGGCCTCCGGGAAGCCACCGGCGGACATTATCCCGGCCAACGGCAGGGCCGCCTCCCAGGACACCACGCCCGAATCGGCGACGGCTACCCCGCCACCCATCTCGCACACACGGCGGGCCGCGAGGGCCATGGCCTCCGGCTCCCGGCCGAGGACGAGCAGGTCTCCGCTGGAGGTCGCGGTGGTCGCGAGGCCGGTGAGCCCCGGCGCAAATCCGCTAACCAGGGCGTGTACGACCCGGGTGCCGTGACGGTCCACGTGCGCGGCGTGGAGATGGCCTTCGGGGAGGGCCTCGGAGGCGTTCGGCGGCGCTCCGGCGCGGGTGATCACGTCGGAGACGAACTCGATCACTGGCGTCTCCGGGGACCTATGGGCCTTGTACAGGGCGGGGGCGGAGATCCAATCTCCTCCGGAGAACTCCACCCCTCGACCGAGAGCATCCTGGTCGAGTACCGGCGGGGCGCCGGTAAGCTCGCCGTCTCGGGCTCTTATCACGCCGCCGGAGATCACACGAGAGGGCCTGAAGGAGTCGAGGTCGTCGAGCAGCAGCATGTCCGCCAGACGCCCCGGCGCCACCCCTCCGAGGTGGTCGTCCAGCTTGAGGTAGGTGGCGGCGTTTATCGTCGCCATCTGTATGGCCTTTACGGGCGGAACGCCGGCTTCGACGAGCAGCCTCAGGAGACCGTCCACGTAGCCGCGCTCGGCTACCGCGTCCGGCGAAGGGCCGTCGGTGGTTAGCAATACCCGCCGGGTGTCGGCCTCTTTCTCTGTCAGCAGCCGCAGAAGCTCCGGCAGGTCCGGCCTTACGGAGCTGTGCCGCAGCGGGGTCCACAAGCCGAGCCTCAGCCGCTCCAGGGCCTCTTCGGCGGTGGTCGCCTCGTGGCAGGATCTCAGGCCGGAGGCCGCGAGTGCGGTGAGCCGCGGACCGCGGGCCCCGGTGGTGTGACCGTCGACGACCGCGCCGCGCGACTCGGCCTCCGCGATCGCCGCGCCGTAGGCGCCCCCGGACTCCTCCGAGAGGAACCGCACCCAGGCCGGGGCCTCGCCGACCCCGACGGCGAGTGGATGATCCAGAACCCGCCCGAGCCGCTCTCGCCCGAAACGCTCGCCGTTCTCTGCGAGCGGCGAGGCGGGCTCGGGCCGAGCGTACCAGAGAAAGCGCACCGGGAGCTGGGAGCAGGCGTCCATTACGGCACGGCTCGTCCCCGCGCCGCCAACGAGCGAGAATACAAGGTCGTCGCTAACTATCGTGGTGGTGCCGCCCGGTAGGACGGCCTCGGCCAGGCTGGCCGGGTTGTATCCGAGGTACGCGTGGGAGTGCGGCTCGATCAAACCCGGACAGACGTAGCCGCCTCCGGCCTCGATCATCTCGGTCTCCGACCCCACGCAACGTTCCTCGGGGCCCACGTAGGCTATACGCCCGCCCCGGACGGCGACGTTAGCCTCCACGAGCTCCCCGGAGTACACGTTGACCACCGTGCCGCCCCGCAGGAAGAGATCCGCCTCCTCCTCACCGAGGGCCACCCGCCGGAGCGTCAGTCGTTCGTCCTCGGATAGGGCGTAGGGCCGGGGCACCCCCTGACTCACACCATGCCGCCGGGCTTGGAGAAGCCTCGCACCCCCAGCCCGCCGTCGGAGTTGATGATCACACCCGTCACCCCACCGGCCAGCGTGGGGTCGGCGAGATACAGATAGGCCCCGACGTGGTCCTCTGGTGTGAACTCGTGCTGGAGGGGGTTTATGGACTTGATCCCTTCCTGCATCTTCTCGGAGCCGAGCATCGGCTCCTGTTCCAGGCTCGAAAGCCCGGCGATCCCGGTGGCCGTGCCGCCGGGCGCGACGCCGTTCACCCGCACCTTCGGGGCGAGCTCGTAGGCCATCTGCGTCAGGAGACCCCGCACGGCGAACTTCGAGGCCATGTATAGTGGCCCTCCGCCATCGGAGTAGAAGGCCGAGTTCGAAAGCGTATACACGATTGACCCCTCGCTCTCCACGAGGGCATCGAGGCAGACCTTCGTGGCGACCACGTAGCTCTCCACGTTGGTGGAGAAAATCTCCTCAAACGCCGCGTGAAGCCTCTCCTTCGGCAACCGACGCATCTTCACCAGGTTGTCCCACAGACCAACGCAGCACACCAGCGTGTCCAGCCGCCCGAACTCCTCCAGAGCCTGCGAGAGGGCCTGCTCGTTGTCCTCCAGGCTCGTCGCGTCTCCGCGCACCGCCCGTACCGAATCCCCGAGGCCATCGAGTCCGCCGACCTTCTCCTCGGACCTCTCCAGTACACAGACCCTCATCCCCAAGCCGACGAAGGCCTCGACCACGGCCCGGCCTATGCCGGAGCCGCCGCCGGTTACGAGCGCGACCTTTCCCTCAAGCCCCTCTGAACTATTCAATCCAGAACATCCTCCACGTCAATCTATCGTCTTAGTGCGCGGCCCCGGCGGGGCCGTAGGGCTCCTCCAGGGCCTCCGAGAGCTTCTCGGGGCTCTGCCACGAGAGAGTCTCCAGCAGGGGCGCGGCCAGGTATACTTGGTAGCCGAGCTTTGGGGAGTGGATCTCCAGCCTTCCGTCCTCGCTCTCCCCCACGACCCTGACCAGCACGACCGCGAACTCGTTGCTGAACTCCGTATAAGGCTCGTCCCCCGAGGGCTCCACCTCACGCTGACCGTCGGCCCGCTCGTGCGGAGAGTCAAGCCCGCTGGCTAGCCCCTCCGGGCTTTGCCACGAGAGGCTCTCCAGCAGCAGGGCGTCCAGTAAGACCCGGGTGCCCGCACCAGGGGAGTAGACCTCCAACCGGGCGCCGTTCCCGGTGCGTACCCGGCGCACCAGGGCGTTCGCCGAGTCGTTCGAGACCTCGGTGTACTCTTCTTGCATCTTCCCTCCCGTAGAGTGTTCCAGCACAGGCTCAGAGAAACTCAGAGAAAGATGGACAGGTTGTGGGTGGTCAGTACGGAGTGATCCAGCAGGATCTCACGCCGCGCCAGCCTGAGCCCCTCCTCCGAGCGCCGCAGCACGTCCCGGCGCTCGGCCGAGATGAGATCCTGGTGCAGTTCCGTCCCTTGAGAACGATACAGGAGCAGGTTGGAGCGGACCGCGAGCTCCTCTTCCGCGTCTGCAGAGGAAACGCGAATATTGGTCACGAAGTGCCGGGTGCGGGACGGTGGGTCCTCGGCCCAGGCGTACTCGGTCTCCAGCCGCCGGACGCGAAGCTCCAGGCTGCCGCGCGTCTCATCGAAGTAATACATTTGCCCGTTGAATCCCTCGCCGGCGCCCCTCTCCCGGGTCTCGCGCACGGGCATGCGATATACGACGTCGTCGGTGCAAAGCTCCACCCACTCCCGCTCGTGGTGGCCGTCTAGAAGCTCGGCCTCCCGCATCAGGAACTCGTACACCTCCCAGTAGGTCTCGGCTGACGTCTCTAGCATCTCCGGTCCTCTCTGTATCTCCGGCTCTACTGACCGAGCAGGTACTCGAAGTAGGTACGCCAGAAGCGCTGCTGGGCGAAGTCGGCGAAGTTCCGGGCGTAGGCGGTGCCGGGGCCGGGCCACTCCTCGTCTGGTATCGGCTCTACGTGGTCGAGGCCCATCTGGTAGTTGAGGTAATGGTGATCGGCCATCTCGCCCGCAGCCACCCGGGTGACGCTGCGCCAATTCTCGGCGTCATCCTGCTCGAAGGTCCCCGAGGCCCCGAAGGTCGTGAGGTACGCCCGCTTCGCCTCTTCCTTGAACTCCTCCGGGGCGTCGGCCTCGACCACGCCCCAGGACCAGACCTCTATCTTGCCGGGCCCCAGAGGCTGCCAGAGCCGGATCGTCAGGTATGGGATGCTCCGACCCTCCGGCTCGACGGCCATAGCCGAATGCAAGAAGCTCAGGTTCGGGAATACCGTCGCATTCAGGGGCAGTATGGAGTCTTCTTCGAGCACCTTGAACTGGTCCGCCCCAAGATTCTCGCGCATCCCGTCTACCACGTCCTGCGGGTAGTTGAAGAAGCTGCCCGGCTTGAACGGGATAAACATCCCGCCGTGCGGCCCGACCTTGTACTGCACGCCGTCCTTGAAGTAGGCGGCCTTCTTGACGCGCATGATGCCGGCCTTGATCGTCGACATGTGCGCCGACTGGGTGTGGTATCCGTCGCCGAAGAAGTTCTCCGCGGCGAGCTTCCAGTCGGCGTCTAGCACCCACCGCTGGGGCGCGCCGATCACCTCAGAGCCCGCGGGCGTCTTGTTCAGGTAGAAGTCCAGATACCAGCCCATCCCGCCGATGTACTCTTCTATCGGGGGCACGTCGGCGTTCATGCTGGCGAAGATCATACCCTTGTACACCCCGACGGCGGGCGCGGGGGTCATCGCCCACTCCTCCTTGTCGAGTCCGTCCTTACCGTAGGCCTCCTTCTGGAAGGGGGCGCCGTTTAGCTTGCCTGTGTTGCGGTAGGTCCAACCGTGGTACGGGCAGCGAAAGTGCGAGGTGTTCCCCGAGTCCACTCGGCAGAGCTGCATCCCCCGGTGGCGGCACATATTGAAGAGGACGTGGATCTCGCCATGCTCGTCCCGGGAGACGATAAAGGAGTCCCCCACGATGCGCCGCACGACGTAGTCCCCGGGGTCCGGCAACTCCGTCTCGTGGGCCAGGAATATCCAGGTCTTGGTGAAGATGTTGTCCTTCTCCATCTCGAAGACCGCGGGCTCGTTGTAGATCTTCGCCAGGAGCTTACCCTCCTCCACGAGAGCCCTTCTGGCCTCCGTGAGCGCCTGGTAAGTCTCTCCCTCGCGGGCCGGATGTTGAGCTGGCTGTTGAAGCATCGTCCTCCTCCTTCGCTGCCCTCCGGTTAAGTTTATAGCCCCGTCTAACGTGATGACGAGCCACCGCCACAGCCGCGGCCGTCAATAACGAACACACCCGTTGAGCCTCCGGCTCCCGGAGCCTAGTATGCCGGTATATCTTGGGATAAGGAACGTGTGAACTTTAGAGGCACGGAGTACACAGGGGTCGCCATGAGACAACAGAAACAGCAGGTGGTGTGGAAGGTGGCGCGGATGCTGGATCTCTTCACCCCGGAGAGTCCGGAGTGGCGCGTCGGCGAGGTTGCGGAGGCGCTCGGGGTTCCGAAGACCACCGCAAGCGAGCTCATGACCACCCTCGCCGAGCAGCGGCTGTTGCGCCGCACCGAAGGGGGGCGTTACCGGCTTGGCTGGCGGCTCTTCGAGCTGAGCCAGAATCTCTTGGACACCACCGAGTTCCGTACCGAGTCCCACCGGGTCATCGAGGAGCTCGTGGAGGGCTACGGCGAGACCGTCCACCTGGCGGTGCTGGACAACATGCAGGCCGTGTACATAGAGAAGCAGCAGCCCACACCCGCGGTGAAGATACTCGCCTCTCGCGCCGGGGGCCGGCTCCATGCTCACTGTAGCGGCGTGGGCAAGGTCCTCCTCTCCGCCTGCGAGTGGGATCGGGTAGAGCGTGCCCTGGAGCATCAGGGAATGCCCGCCTTCACGCAGAACACCATCGTCACGCCGGAGGCGATGGCCGAGGAGTTGCGGGAGGTTCGCGCCAGAGGCCACGCCTTCGACCTGGAGGAGACGTTACAGGGGTTGTGTTGCGTGGCGGCCCCGGTGCGCGACGCCGGAGGAGAGGTGATCGCGGCCCTGAGCATCTCGGCCCCGGCGTTCCGCTTCGAGACGAACGAGGAAGAATACACGCGGGCGGTTTTGGAGGCAGCCCGCCGGATCTCACAGGGAGTGGGAAACACAATGGGACGGTATCAGGACCACGAAGATCGCAAGACTCACAGGATGGAGGGGTCGAGGAGTTGAGCACCGAGAGTACCCAGAGGGCCTCACAAGCACGAGAGACTCGAGATACTGCCCAGGAAAAGATAAAGGTCGCGATACTGGGCTCCGGCAATATCGGCAGCGACCTGATGTACAAGCTCCTCAAGGACCCCGGGCACATGGAGCTCTCGCTCCTGGCCGGTATAGAGAAGGACTCCGAGGGCCTGAAACGGGCGGATTCCGAGGGCGTCGGCACCACACACCACGGCATAGACGAGATACTCGAGGACCCGGAGATAAAGCTCGTCTTCGACGCCACCAGCGCGAAGGCCCATGTGAAACACGCGGCCGCGCTAGAGGAGGCGGGCAAGATCGCCGTGGATCTCACCCCGGCGGCGGTAGGTCCGTACGTGGTGCCGGTCGCGAACATAGACGAGCATCTCGACTCCGGTAACGTGAACCTCCTGACCTGCGGCGCCCAGGCGACCACCCCGATGGCCTACGCCGTCTCCCGGGTCGCGCCGGTACGCTACGCCGAGATGGTCTCCACGATAGCCAGCCTCTCCGCCGGGCCGGGAACCCGCCAGAACATAGATGAGTTCACGTTTACCACGGCTCGCGGCCTGGAGCAGATCGGCGGTGCGGAGTCTGGTAAGGCGATCATCATCCTCAATCCCGCCGATCCCCCGATCATGATGCGCAACACCGTCTACGTCGTCCCCGAGAGCGAGGAGGTAGACGAGACCGGGATAGCCGAGTCCGTGGAACGGGTGGTAGAGGAGATCCAGGCCTACGTCCCCGGATACCAGCTAAAGAACGGCCCCGTCTTCGACCGCCGCCAGACGCCGTGGGGCGAGAGGCCGGTAATAGTAATGCTGCTGGAGGTCGAGGGAGCCGGAGACTATCTCCCGGCCTACGCCGGAAACCTGGATATCATGACCTCCGCCGCGCGGGGCGTCGGAGAGCGCCTCTCCGCCCACCTGCTAGGCAAGGAGGCCGTGGCGTGAGCGAGGGAGTAGATGGCAGCAGGAGCGGCTCCGGAGCGGCCCCCAGGGTAACGGACACCTCTCTGCGCGACGGCTCCCACGCGATGGGCCACAGGTTTACCACGGAGCAGGTCCGGGAGGTCGCCCGCGCCCTGGACGCCTCCGGGGTTCCGGTCATAGAGGTAACCCACGGTGACGGCCTCGCAGGCTCCTCCGTACAGTACGGCTTCTCCGCGACGCCGGAGATGGATCTCATCTCCGAAGCCGCAGCGGTGTGCGGGCAGGCGAGGATAGCCTCGCTCCTGCTGCCCGGGGTCGGCACGGCGAGCGAGCTAAAGGACGCCGCTGAGAGAGGCACCAGCATAGTGCGCGTGGCGACCCAGTGTACCGAGGCAGACATCTCTCAGCAGCACTTCGAGCTCGCAAAGGAGATGGACCTCGAAGCCGTGGGCTTTCTGATGATGAGCCACATGCGGGGCCCAGCCGAGCTAGCCGAGCAGGCCGGTCTCATGCAGAGCTACGGGGCCGACTGCGTGTACATAGTGGACTCCGCCGGGGCGCTACTGCCCGACGGGGTTCGAGAGCGGATCGGCGCCCTCAAAGACAGCCTCGAGTGCGAGGTCGGCTTCCACGCCCACGACAACCTCGGGCTCGCCCTCGGCAATAGCCTCGCCGCCGTCGAGGCCGGCACGGACCAGCTGGACGGCTCTCTGCGCGGCCTCGGTGCCGGGGCCGGCAACGCCCCAACCGAGCTTCTGGCGGCGGTGCTGGACAAGTCTGGGCTCGACTCCGGGATGGACGCATTCGGTCTCATGGACGCAGCGGAATACGTCGTGGCTCCGTTCATGCCCTTCCAGCCCGGCAGGGACCGCGACTCTATCGCTATAGGTTACGCCGGGGTATACTCAACGTTTCTCTTACACGCAAAGCGAGCCGCAGAGCGTTACGGCATAGACACCAGAGACATACTTGTCGAGCTTGGACACCGGGAGGCGGTAGCCGGACAAGAAGATTGGATCCTGGACGTCGCCCTGGAGTTGGCCAAGGAGCAGGGCGCGGCTTAGGCTCGGACAGCCCGGGAAGTATCAATACAGGGAACTGTGAAGTCACAGTGGGAGGAGAGCAGATAGTATATGGCACAAACCAACACCGCAGCCGCAGAGGTAAGTACGGGCACGCTACAGACCGGAGGATACACCACCCACTACAATCGGGCCGGGGAGGGTAACGAGGAGAAGGTGCTCTTTCTGCACGGCTCGGGTCCCGGCGCTACAGCTTGGTCCAACTGGCAGTTCGCCCTGCCCGCCCTCGGTGAGGCTTTCGATTGCATAGGACCGGACATGATCGGCTATGGAAAGAGCGCCCATCCTGAGCACCCGCCCCAGGGGTCTGACGAGTGGCTAGAGGTGTGGCTGGATCAGATCTCCTCGATTCTGGAGCAGCTAGAGGTCGAAAAGGTTCACATAGTCGGCAACTCCATGGGCGGGGCGCTCGCGCTTCACTTTCTCAAGCGCAACCCCGAGAAGGTTGGGAGGCTAGTGCTCATGGGCACGATGGGCACGCCACACCAGATCAGAGACGGCCTTGCCGACCTCTGGGGCTTCTACGATGATCCATCTCCCGAAAACATGAAAAAGGCTATCGAGCGTTTCGTCTACGATCCGGCCATAGTTGGCGGCGACCTCGACGCCATAGCAGAAGCCCGCTACGAGGCCGCGATGGACGAGAACACGAAGCGTAGCTTCGCCTCGATGTTCCCCGCGCCGCGCCAGCAGCACGTGGATAACCTGGCCCTCCCGGACTCATTCTTCCAGTCCATAGAGAATCCTACTCTCCTGGTACACGGCCGCGATGATGTGATCATCCCACTAGAAACCAGCCTGTATCTACTGGAGAGGCTGCCCCAGGTGCAGTTGCACGTCTTCGGGCGCTGCCGGCACTGGATCATGATCGAGCACCGCGAAGCTTTCAACGACGTGGTCGCCGACTTCCTCGGCTAGAACGACTAAAACGACTAGAGCGTAGGAACGAATAGACAGATGGATCCAAGCGATATAGCAAAGACGCTGGACGCGGCCTGGACCAAACAAAGTGCCCCCATACCCCCACTCACGGAAAGCTACGGCCTAGAGGACACGGAGTTCGCCTACGCGGTGCAGATGGCCTGGACCGAGCGCCGTTTGGCGGGTGGAGAAGGTATACTCGGGCGCAAGATAGGGCTTACCAGTCTCGCCATGCAAGAACAGCTCGGCGTCTCAGAACCGGACTACGGCAGCCTCTGGTCCTCCCGCTATTTCCCCGCCAAAGACGGCCATGCGGAGATACCTGCAGACACGTTCGTCGCTCCGAGGATAGAGGGAGAGATCGCCTTCCTGCTCGGTGAAGCAGTCTCGGGGCCGGAGGCCACCCCCGAGCAGGTGCTCGCGGCTACCGAGGCACTAGCCCCGGCATTCGAGATAGTAGACAGCCGCATAGAAGACTGGCGCATAAAGCTCCCCGACACCATTGCGGATAACGCCTCCTACGGAGCCTTCACCACCGGCCCTTGGGACTCATCTCTAAAAGACTCCAACCTGGGCTCGCTGCCGATGCGCGTGGAGCGTTCGGGCGAGCTCGTTGGAGAAGGCGAAGGCTCGGCGGCAATGGGAGACCCCGCACTGTGCGTGGCTTGGCTGGCTAACAAGCTCCACGGCTTTGGAATAAGCCTGCAAGCCGGCGACATCGTACTCTCCGGAGCGCTGGCGGCAGCCGTGCCGGTGACGTCTGGTGAAGAATTCACCCTACACCTAGGGGAAAAGTCGCCATTGACCGTAAAATTCACCGACGACTAGAGCGTAGGCTAGAAGTACGTCTTAAAGAACCACCCACCTGTGCTTGCTCCTTGGGGTGCCACACGTAACTCAATTAGTAAAGTAACGTATATAACATGGATAGATAGCAGCAAGAAATATCCAGAAACCTCCGGCATATAATGTTTCTCATTCACACGGCAGAGGCCGCTAGCTCGGAATCAGCTATCGTCCGCTTTCCCGGCTCGATATAGTGGAAGTTCTCCGAGCCAGGCACCAGAGTGGCGGGGGCTTTCAATAACGCTAGTGCGGTATGGATAGTGGATCGAGGCTAGGTGAGACCCGGGATCACGCTCTCGCCGTAGGCGTCGAGCGTCGCGTCCATCGCGTCGTGCATGAGGTAGACGTTGAACTGATCCACGCCAAGCTCCTCCAGCTCCGACAGCTTCTCGACGTGTTGTTCGGGGGTGCCGAGGATGCAGAAGCGGTCCACGATCTCGTCGGGCACGAAGTCCGTCGAGGGGTTTCCGGCTCGGCCGTGGTGGCCGTAATCGTAGTCCTCGCGCCTCTTTATGTAGTCCGTAAGCGCGGTCGGGACCGCGCCGCTCTCGCCGTAGCGGGATACGAGGTCCGAGACGTGGTTGCCTACCATGCCGCCGAACCACCGGCACTGCTCGCGCTGGTGCTCTACGTTCTCGCCGACGTAGGCTGGGGCGGCTACGCAGACCTTTATCTCGTCCGGATCGCGCCCGGCCTCCTCGGCTGCGCGCCGGACGTGGCCCACGGTCCACTCCAGTATCGTCGGGTCCGCGAGCTGCAGGATAAAGCCGTCCGCCTGGCGCCCGGCCAGCGAGAGCGCCTTCGGACCGTATCCAGCCATCCATACCTCGAGCTCGCCGTCATCCACCCAGGGAATTTGAACCTCCCCGGTCTCCGTCTGTACGGGACGCCCCTCTGCGAGCTCCTTTATCAGGCTCATCGCCTCTTCGAGGCTGGCGAGCGTGGTCGGCCGCTTGCCGAGCACCCGCTGGGCCGAGTCTCCGCGCCCGATGCCGCAGACGGTACGGTTGCCGAACATGTCGTTCAGCGTGGCGAATAGTGAGGCCGTTACCGAGGGGTCGCGGGTCGCGGGGTTGGTGACCATCGGCCCCACCTTGATGTGCTCGGTTGCGGCGAGCATCTGCGAGTAGATCACGTACGGCTCCTGCCACAGGATGTGGGAGTCAAAGGTCCAGGCGTGGGTAAAGCCCAGGGCCTCGGCCTTCCGCGTTAGCTCTATGATGCGGCTCGCCGGTGGGTCGGTCTGTAGCGTTACTCCGAAATCCATCTGTTCAACCTTTCTGTATCAGTTCTTGCCCGGACCAGAGGTGGCCGCGCCCGCCCCGAGGGCCAGATAGACTCCGCCGCTCGAGTAGCGCCCCGCCCTCCGCAGCCGCACACTCTCGCTCTTGCGCCGCAGCCAATCCCCGGCGGAGCCGGAGAGCAGAGCGTACAGCGCGTCTGTAAAAAGGCCAATAACGGCGAATACGAGCCCCAGCAAGAGGAGCTGGAGCCAGGCAGATCCGACCGCCGGGTCCACGAACTGCGGCAGAAATGCCAGGAAGAACAAGGCGACCTTCGGGTTCAACGCGTCCACGAGCATGCTCTGAAGATGGTCGAAAGCCTCCTTGCATCCACGGGGCCACGTTAACGCCTCACGTGTGGCCGCTCCCGAGCAGGCGCGAGGGCCCGAGCCACACGAGGTAGGCGACGCCGAGCCACTTCACCACGGTGAAAGCCGCGGCTGAAGAAGCGAGCAGCGAAGAGAGCCCGGCCACCGCGAACGTTATGTGTACCAGCCCTCCCGCACCGATGCCGAAAGCCGAGGCCAGCCCGGATACACGGCCGTCTTTCGCGTCCTTCCACGCCACAGGAGATAACGTAGAGCACGGCGGGTCCGGGCGCGAGGGTCAGGGCGAGTGTGGCCGGGATAAAGACGAGCAGCGTATCCACGTCCAGCATCACTTACTCCGTTACCGTCTCGCGGGCGCTCTCCGTTGCCGGCTCCGAGGCGGGCTCGCGGGCGGCGGAGAGGGCGGACATTACCAGATAGGCGATGGCGGCCAGGGTGAAGGTCAGGAAGAGCCCGTAGTTGTACAGGCCCTCCACGAAGGTCGGGTCGGTAAACGATCCGCTGAAGTTCGGGGTGGTCGCCGCCTTGACGAAGCCGGGGATGACCGGGACGACGCCGATGGCCACGGCGGCCAGCGCCTTGAGGTTCCAGCCTCTCGAGAACGAGTAGCAGCCGTCGGTCAGGTAGAGGTCGGTGAGACTCAGCCTCTGCCGGCGCAGTATCCAGTAGTCCATTATCATTACCGCGCCGATGGCCCCGAGGAGGCTGCCGTAACCGTTTAGCCAGGTAAAGATGTACGCCCCAACGTTGTTGAACAGCACCCAGGGGAACGAGAGCACCCCGATCACCGCCGTTATGATGCCGCCCATCTTGAACGAGATGTAGCGCGGGGCGAGGTTCGAGAAGTCGTTCGAGGGCGAGACCACGTTCGCCGCCATGTTCGTCGAGATCTGGGCGATCATTATCACGATCATGCATACGATCAACAGTAGCGGGAACGGCCCGGCGACCCGAGTTATGAGCTCCACCGGGTCCCAGATCGCCTCCCCGTAGACCGCGACCGTGGCCGCCGTTACCGCTATCCCGATGAAGCTGAAGGCGATCATGGTCAGCGGGAGCCCGAGCGTCTGGCCGATGATCTGGGACCTCTGGCTCCTGGTGTAGCGGGTAAAGTCCGGGATGTTCAGGCTCAGGGTAGCCCAGTAACCGACGTTCGCCGCGAGCCCCGGCCAGAAAAGCACCCAGAACGAGCCGTTGCCCTCTCGCAGGGCCGAGGATGAGGCAAAGGCGTTTCCGAGGCCCCCGCTCGCCGAGAACGCCCAGACCAGGAGCGCGAGACCGCCGACGATCAGCAGCGGGGCGGCGAACGACTCCAGTACCTTTATCGCCTCCACGCCTCGGAGGACTATCGCGACCTGTATCACCCAGAACACGAAGAAGGTTATGAACTGCGCCCCCGCAACGTCGGCCCACCCGCCCCAGACCGCGGTCATCAGCGAGTTTAGCGCCAGCCCGCCGATCCAGGTCTGGATGCCGAACCAGCCGCAGGCGACCAACGCCCGGGCCAGGGCCGCGAAGTTGGAGCCGGTTACCCCGAACGAGGAACGGACGAACACCGGAAACGGTATGCCGTACTTGGTGCCGGCGTGGCCGTTCAGGAGGACGGGTATCAGCACTATGAGGTTTGCGAGGCTGACCGTCAAAAGGCCTTGCCACCAGGTCATGCCGGCCGCTATAAGGCCGGAGGCGATGGTGTAGGTCGTGATGACCACCGAGATGCCGATCCAGAGCGCCGCGATGTTGTACGTGCTCCAGGTGCGGTCCTCCGGCCCCATCGGCGCGAGGTCCTCGTTGTACAGGCGAGATCCCCTTACCTCGCGCCTTATCCCCTCCGCCTCTGATTGATCCCTTACCGCGAGATCCCGGAACTCTTCCCTCTCCACCGCGCCTCCCTCCCCTGTTTAGCCTACGGCTATGAGCCTCTAGGCTTCTAGCGGTTACCCACCCACTGCATCGTCTTTTGCGCGAGCCTGTGGACCGCCTGCACGGAAAGCTCGATGTCCTCCTCCGGCGTGTCCTCTTCCTTGGTGTGGCTGAGTCCCCGCAGACTCTTGGCGAAGAGCATCACCGTCGGCATCAGGGGCGCCATCTCCGCCGCGTCGTGCAGCGGCCCCGAGGCCAGCCTGTGAGAGCTCCCGGCGACCTCCTGCACCGCCTCGTCGGCGAGCTCTATAAGGTCGTCGTCGAAGGGGCGGGGCTCTATCTCCCACACCTTCTCCCACTCGAGCTCGACGTTTTCCTCGGAAGCGGCTTTCTCGCTGGCCTCCTTTGCCTTCTCCAGCATGTCGGCGAGCACGTCGGCGTCGAGGGCGCGCTGATCCAACGAGGTCTCACACCACCCGTTGAACGCCGTGACTATGCCGGGGTTCACGTTCACGATACCGGTCGTGCCGCGCACGTCGTCGCGGGACGCGGCGTCGTCTCGGAAGGCGAGCGCGGACTTCGCCGCCGCCAGAAACGCGTCCCGGCGAACGTCCATCGGGGTCGAGCCGGAGTGGGCGTGCTGGCCCCGGAAGCGGACCATGTGCCGCTCCACCCCGAAGGTGCCGAGCACCACCCCGAGCGGGAGGCCCATCCTTTCGAGCACCGGCCCCTGCTCGATGTGGAGCTCTATGTAGGCCCGGGCGTTCTTTAGCTGCCGGTGCGACTCCTTCATCCGGTCGAGGTCCACCCCGTTCTCGGCCAGGGCATCCGGCAGGGCGACGCCGTCGCGGTCCGTGAGGCCGCGCACGGAGTCCGGGTCCAGGGATCCGGCGGTGGCGCTCGAACCGAGCAGGCTGCGCCCGAAGCGCGCCCCTTCCTCGTCGGCCCAGTCCACGAGCCGCAGGGTGACGGGCCGCCTCTGTGGGGCCAGCACCCGCATCGCCTCCAGACCCGCGATGGTGTTGAGGCTGCCGTCGAGCCAGCCGCCCTCGGGTACGGAGTCCATGTGGCCGCCGATCAGGACCTCGTCTTCGGATTCGCCCGGGGCGGTGGCCCACAGGTTTCCGGCCTCGTCGGTCTCCACCTCGACGCCGTCTATCTCGGCGAGCTTGCCCTTGAGCCACTCGCGGGCGTTGCGCCACTCCTCGGTCCAGCACACCCTGCGGGCGCCTCCGGGCCCGCCGGTTAGCTCGGCCAGCTCCTTGAGCTCGTCCACCGCCCTGCGTGAATCTACCTGCTGCGTGTCCACCACTACCCCACTTTCTCCCGTTTATTCTCCCCTTTGCCCCGGCTCTGTAGCCCGGACAGCGCCTCCACAAAGACGTCCACCGAGGCGGCGGCTTCCTGCGTGACGATCAGGGGCGACGCGATGCGGATCGCGTCACCTTCCAGCCTGCCCTTTTCCGACGATTTCCGACGAGCACGCCAGGTATCACAGGCCTGTGTCGTTGTAGCAGATCGTCGTGGTTCATTGAGACGATCAGACCAGCGCCGACTTTATGGCGGGCCCTTCAAAGCTGCGCTCTATAAACCGGCCGGAGCCGGCCTCGGCGATTACCTCCCCGTCCTTGTAGCCGAGCCTGCCGCGGACGTACACCTCTGTCGGGCCGCCGTGGAAGGTCATGCCCTCGTACGGGGTGTAGTCCACGTTGCCGTGGCGGTTTTCGGCGGTGACGGTCATCGTGAGGTCCGGGTCCCAGAGAACTATGTCCGCGTCCGCCCCGGGCGCTATGACGCCCTTGCGCGGGTAGAGGCCGTGAATGCGGGCCTGGTTCGTGGACAGGAGCGAGACGAACTGGGCCTCGGAGATGCGGTCCCCACGCACGCCCTCGGTCCAGAGCGTCATCGCACGCTCCTCGGCGCCGGGTAGGCCGTTCGGGATCTTGGAGAAATCGTCCAGGCCGAGCTCTTTCTGGCCCTCGTAGTTGAAGGCGCAATGGTCGGAGCCGAATATCTGGAGGTCCCCGCTCTGCAGCCCGCGCCACAGCGGATCGCGGTTCCACTCGTCGCGCAGGGGCGGGGAGCAGACGTACTTCGCGCCCTCGAAGCCCTCGCGCGCGAGGTCGGAGTAGGAGAATACGAAGTACTGCGGGCAGGTCTCGGCGTACACCGTCTGGCCGCGCTCGTGCGCCCGGTGTACCTCGGCGAGGGCGGCGGCGCAGGAGACGTGGACCACCAGAAGCGGCGCTCCGGCGACCTCCGCGAGGCGTATGGCGCGGTTCGTGGCCTCGGCCTCGACCTCGGGCGGGCGGGTCAGGGCGTGGAACCGGGGGGCGGTGTCGCCCCGGGAGAGCGCCTGATCCGTGAGCCTCGCTATTACGTCCCCGTTCTCCGCGTGGACCATGACGAGGACTCCCGCGTCGCGCGCGATCTGGAGGGTCTCGAAGAGGTCGTCGTCCTCGCTGTAGAGCGGGGTGCCCTTGTAGGCCATGAAGATCTTGATCGTCGAGACGCCCTTCTCAGGGAGGGAGGGGATCTCGGCCTTTATCTCCTCGGTGAGGTTGGTGATGGCGACATGCAGACCATAATCTATGTGCGCCTTGCCCTCGGCCTTGCCGAACCAGGTCTGTAGCGCCCCGTCGAGCGTGCCCTCGGCGTCCTGCAACGAGAAGTCAACGATGGTCGTCGTACCGCCCGCTATGGCCGCGCGGGTACCGGCGTGCCAGTCGTCCGCCGTCATCGTCCCGCCGAACGGCATGTCCATGTGGGTGTGCCCGTCGATAAAGCCCGGCATCACGAGCCGCCCGGTGGCGTCGACCACCTCGGCGCCTTCCGGGTTCAGGTTCGTGCCCACGGCGGAGATCTTCTCATCCTCGACCAGCACGTCGGCCCGGTAGCCGCCGTCGGCGGTCATTACCGTACCCCCAGAGAACAGTGTCCTACCCAACTCTCTCCTCCTTATGCTACTTGTGGTTCTACTATCGCATCCTGCACACGGAGACTACGTAGCACCATTCGTGTCAAATATTCGGCCCGATGACGGAATATGTGCCACGCGCGACCGCCTCCCCACCGGCGGCCGCACGTTCCCCGGATACCCTGATCAACCCGCTACCACTGTAGCCCTACCGGGGCAGCGGCTTCCATAGCCTAGGCGCCGGCCTCCACGGTGCCCTCGACCTCGGGTGCCGGACCCGTGGGGTCAGACAGGTAGCGGGTGACCTGTACCTTGTTCTCGGTGAAGAACCTCACCCCGTCCTTTCCAGTGGCGTGCAGGTCACCGTAAAAGGAGTTCTTCACCCCGTTGAACGGAAAGAACGCCATCGGTGCCGCTACCCCGATGTTTACCCCGAGCATCCCGGCCTCTACCTCTTCTCTCCAGTGCCTTACAGCCGCCCCGTTCTCGGTGTAGATGGAGCAGGCGTTGCCAAAGTCCGAGCCGTTTGTGAACTCTATGGCCTCTTCTAAGCTGCCTACCCGCACCACCGAAAGTACGGGGCCGAAGATCTCCTCTCTCGAGACCCGCATCTCATCTGTCA